>CAIYSH010000471.1 GCA_903928755.1 uncultured Alphaproteobacteria bacterium
AGGTCAGGGCCAGGGCGAGGTTGAATGCCCAGCCGAAGCGCTGAAGTCCGCCCCTGGACGTCAGGAGCAGGCCTGCCAGGCCAATACCCCCCGCCGACCAGTAGACGGTCCGCTGCTGCAGGCACAGGGTGCAGGGGGCATAGCCGCCGAAGGTCTCGAAGGCGTGGGCAATCGCCAGCATCAGGGCTGAGGAAAACAGCGCCCAGCCGAGCCAGCGCTCCAGGAAATAGCCGATGAACTTGGACATGTTCCGATTAGACCTGAAAACGGCGTCTAGCCCAAGACCTTGATCAGAAGGATTGCGCCGATCAACAGGCCCAGTCCCAGAAGTGAGTAAAGGGTCAGGCGTTTTTCAAACGCTTCGCGCATGGCCGGGCCGAAGTATTTCAGCAGGGTTGCGGCCAGGAAGAACCTGGCACCGCGGGTGACGATCGAGGCCCAGACAAAGGTCACGAAGGAAAAATGTGCCAGGCCAGAGGCTATGGTCACCAGCTTGTAGGGTATCGGCGTCAGGCCCTTGATCAATATGACCCAAAGGCCCCATTTCGCGAACCAGGCCTGAAAGGCCTGCTGGCCGTCGGCATGCCCGAGCAGGGCCAGCAGCCATTCCCCTAACCCCACAAGGTAGAAGCCGATGGCATAGCCCAGGCACCCGCCGATGACCGAGGCCGCCGTGCAGATCCCTGCATAGACAAAGGCCCTGTCCCGGCGTGCCAGGACCATGGGGGCCAGCATGACGTCCGGCGGGATCGGAAAGAACGAGCTTTCCGCAAAGGACACAACCGCCAGCACCCAGGGGGCATGGCGGGATCCCGCGAGGTTCATGACCCCGTCATACAACTTTCGAAACATGCCGATCCTGATTCCAAGCCCGTCACCTGCTAGAGTAGTTTCCGATTTCTGGGAACTGGATATCTGGATTGGAAATGCTCTAAACTGCTGAATTAGAGTGTTTTTTATCCTCAGGGGCGGTTTTGCCCCGTGGGGAGGTCGCAAGGGTCCTGCAGGGAGTAAACGGATGTCCTTCATCGCCATAGACGCAGATCTCGCCTCTGCGGCCGAGGAAGAGCTGGATCGCGCCTGCGACCTGTCCTGGCGGGACCTGTCAGGGATCATCCCCTGGGGCGACAGCTATGAGGGGGTCACGCCCGGGGGGCGGGATGCGGTCTTCGAGCGCAACTACCTCTGGGCCGGGCCGCCCCGGGGCGACATCTGTGTCGAGGTCTTCGTCCATCTGCCCCGGGATTTCGAGCAGGGGGCAAGACGCACCCGCCTGATCCACCGTTAGGTGGCCAGGTGTTCGGGGCGCAGGGCGAATCGCGGTTCGGGGAAAGGTCCAGAAAAAACGGTATCCTGATGCGGTATTGACCTGCCCTGCCTCTCCGGGGTGCGAACCTGCACGACCTTGCCCTGGACGCGCCCAGAACGCGGTTTCCGGACGGTTGGCGATCGCGGAGGGATTGAAAGACGCAGGCCGGAACGTCCATCGATAGTGCGCGCGGCAGAACAGGAGTTTCAGGTTCCGTGACCATCACATCGCGGGTTCCCGAGACATCAGTGGTGGGCCTCAGGCTCGACGATCATCTGCCCTACAGGCTGTCGGTCGCCGCCAGCGCCGTCTCGGGTCTCATTGCCCGGGCCTATGAGGACAGGTTCGGCCTGACCGATCCGCAGTGGCGATTGATCTGCGTTCTGGCGGAAGATCCGGCCCTCAGCCAGGCGGACCTTGGTGCGCGGACCGGCATGGACACTATGACCGTCAGCCGGGCAGCCCAGGGGCTCGCGAAACGGCGACTGATCGGCCGCAGCGAACACCGGACCGGCGGCGGTGCGCACATGCTGGCCCTGACCCGGGAAGGGGCTCACCTGCACAGCGAGATCGCGCCCCTGGCGCTGGCCTATGAGGCGGCCCTGATTGCGGGCCTGGCACCAAGCGAGGTCGCCACGCTCAAGCGCCTCCTGTCACGGCTGCAGGGAGCTGCCCTGGCCCTCGGGGGTCAGCCCGCCCCGAGGGCAACCGCCGACTGATAGACGATGAAGGCCGCGCCATAGGCCAGGGCGATCATGTAGGCGAACATGATGACCGGCCAGCGCCAGCTGTTGGTCTCCCGCCGCACCACGGCCAGGGTCGCCACGCACTGGGGGGCAAACACATACCAGGCCAGGAAGGCCAGGCCCGAGGCCAGGGACCAGGACTGGTGCAGGGTCGCCGCCAGGCTGGTCGCCGCGCCGCCGCCTACCGCATAGACCGTCCCCAGGGCGGCCACGGCCACTTCGCGGGCCGCCATGCCCGGGATCAGGGCCACGGTCATCTGCCAGTTGAAGCCGATGGGGGCGAAGATCGGGGCCAGGGCATGGCCGATCCTGCCGGCCAGGCTGTAGTCAATGGCCGGGCCGGTAGCTCCGATCGGGGCCTCGGGGAAGGTCGACAGGAACCAGACCAGCACCATCAGCGGCAGGATCACCCGTCCGGCGCGCTTGACGAAAATCGCGCCCCGCATCCACAGGCTTCGAAGGACGTTCAGCGGGTCAGGGGCCTTGTAGGTCGGCAGCTCCATCATGAAGGGCTCGCTGACCCCGCGCCAGAACACCTTGCGCATGACCAGACTGACCGCCAGGGCTGAGAAGATGCCCGCCGCATAGAGCCCGAACATGACCAGGCCCTGCAGGCTGGCAAAGCCCCACAGGGTCTTCTGCGGCACGACGGCGCCGATGATCAGGGTATAGACCGGGATCCGCGCCGAGCAGGTCATCAGCGGCGCAATCAGTATGGTGGTCAGCCGGTCCCGGCGATTGTCGATCACCCGGGTCGACATGATGCCCGGTATGGCGCAGGCAAAGCTGGACAGCAGGGGGATGAAGGCCCGGCCATGCAGGCCCGCCCCGCCCATGATCCTGTCCATCAGGAAGGCCGCCCGGGCCATATAGCCGGAATCCTCCAGCAGGATGATGAAGAAGAACAGGACCAGGATCTGCGGCAGGAAGACCAGGACACTGCCCACCCCGGCAATGACCCCGTCTGCCACCAGCCCGCGCAGCAGCCCTTCTGGCAGGGCGGCCGCAACCCCCGAGGCCAGCTGGCCGAAGCCCCGGTCGATCAGGTCCATGGCCGGAGCAGCACCGGTGAACACCGCCTGGAACATGACCAGCAGCAGGACCAGCAATAGGCCCATGCCCCAGACCGGATGCAGCAGCACGCTGTCGATCCTGCCGGTCAGGGTGTCGGGACGCTCCGGCGGGCGGACATGGGCCCGCATCAGGTTCTGGGCCTGCCGGTGAGCCGCCTTGATCTGGCCGGCATCCAGCTCGCGCCATTCGCTGGCCTGGAACGGCGGCAGATCGGCCAGCACCTCTTCGACCCGCGCCACCAGATCCTCGATCCCCCGGCGGCGGGTGGCCACGGTAGTGACAATGGGCGCACCGATTTCCCGCGACAGCCCCTCCAGGTCGATCTTCAGCCCCTGCCTCTGGGCGATGTCGTACATGTTCAGCGCCAGCACCAGGGGGCGGCCCACGGCCTTCAGCTCAAGGATCAGGCGCAGGACCAGACGCAGATTGGTGGCATCGGCCACACAGACCACCACATCGGGCGCGGCCTCTCCCGCCAGCCGCCCCAGGACCGCGTCCCGGGTCACGGCCTCATCCGGACTGCGGGCCCGCAGGGAATAGGTGCCCGGCAGGTCCAGCACCTGGATGTGGCGGCCCGAAGCCGTCACCACCGCGCCTTCCTTGCGCTCGACCGTCACCCCCGCATAATTGGCCACCTTCTGCCGCGCCCCGGTCAGGGCGTTGAACAGGGCGGTCTTGCCGCAGTTGGGATTGCCGACCAGGGCGATGCGGGCCAGGCCGGGATGAGGGGCAGGAGCCGTGGTCATCTGGCGTCCTGCGCGATCATGATGTCACCGGCATCGCGACGGCGCAGGGCGATGCGCATGTCGTCCAGCTTGACGGCAATGGGGTCATGACCGATCCCGCCCTCATGGATCACCTCGATCCGCGCCCCCTCGACAAACCCGAATTCCAGCAGCCGCCTCTGCAGTTCGCCGGCATCCACCCCGTGGTCCAGCCCGTCGATTTCGGCCTGCACATCGACGATCACCCCATGGGTGCCCACCGGGGCATCCCGCAGCCTCATCCGCACCCCTTCGCCCTTCGGCGGGTTCAGATCCGGGGTCGGGATGGGCGCGGTCATCGGGAGGAAACGGGGCCTGTCGCTGAGAACTTGCGAGTGATTATCATATACATATAGCAACCCGAAGGCCCCAACGCAAATCTGGGGCTTGCGGCCACAGCCTCCGCCGCTAGATTGCGCCCCCCCGCTGTGCCCCAGTGGCGAAATGGTAGACGCGGTAGACTCAAAAGCGAACAATATCAAGACGATAACAACAAAAACCTTGCAAAATCAACGCTCTGAGCTTATGGTGAAGGTAGAAATTGCTAGCGCACTCCAAGCGCACTAGCGCACACTTTCACCCTCACGGCGCAGGTCGTTATGGAAGCTGCAAGGCACTCGCTACTCGATAACAAAGTACAACTTTTTCAGCGCCCTCGTAGCCCGTTCTGGCAAGCGTCCTGCACCTTCGGAAACAAGCAGCATAAAAAATCGACGGGTGAGGAAAGCCTCGCGCGCGCGAAGGATGTTGCGCGCGACTGGTATCTCGAACTCCTCGGCAAATATCGTGGCGGTGACCTCAAGACCGGCACAACCTTCCGCAAAGCTGCGGACTATTTTCTGAAAGAGTATGAGGTCATCACGCAGGGCGAGCGGAACGCTGATTATGTTGCGAGCCATGGCTTGCGCCTACGGGTGCATTTGCTTCCGTTCTTCGGCGACACCATCGTGACCGAAATCACGCCCGGCATGGTCCAAGATTACCGCATCCATCGGATGACATCTCGCATGGACCCTTCCACCCAGAAGACCCTGCTGGACGCGAACGGTCAGCCGGTGCGGGACCCTCTCACCGGTCGGATCGTAAAGGACCCAAAGTCAGGCACGCCAAAGCGGCCAGGGCGCACCACGCTCCACCA
>CAIYSH010000472.1 GCA_903928755.1 uncultured Alphaproteobacteria bacterium
AAGGCCCTGAAATGATCGTGTTCCGCACGGTCTCGAGAGCGGAAGCGTCAGTGAAGGTGAAGAAGTCGCCGTGGTCCATGGTCGCCTCGAGTTTGGTCACCCCACAGGTGACAGGAAGGCCTGCACGCCTAGAGGGTATTTATGGCTGGGATGTGGACAAAAGTAGCTAACTCCTTGTTCAGGTTACCGGATTTGGCGTTTCCTGACACGATCGCGCAACACGATCGCCCCAATTCATGGGGCCTTGGCCTCAGATGTCCGCCAAACATCCCTAAGGGGTGCGGTCCTGGACATGTCCGACCCAAGGAATCGTGCACCCCCTACCCTCCGGCCCTGCGCGCGCCTATAACGCGACCATGTCTGATAAGCCTGCACCCGACCGCACGAAAGCCGACCGCCCTGTCCCCAAGTCCGGGATTCTGGACATTGCCCCGTACACGCCTGGCAAGGCGAAGATCGAGGGCGTGGAAAATCCGGTAAAGCTTTCGGCCAATGAAAACGTGCTGGGGTCCAGTCCCAGGGCTCAGGAAGCCTTTGCCGGTGCGATCAACCAGTTGCACATGTATCCGGAAGGTCGGTCGAACATCCTGCGGGCGGCCATCCAGGAACGATTTGGACTGGAGCCGGAGCGGTTGCTCTTCGGTTGCGGGTCGGACGAAATTTTCCAGCTGCTCAACCAGGCTTTCCTGGAGCCTGGCGACAACATAATCCAGGGCGAATACGGCTTTGGGGCCTATGCCATCGGGGCCCGCGCCTGCCAGGGCGAGGTCAGGATGGCCCCTGAGAAGGATTACCGCATCGATGTCGATGAGATCCTCAAACGGGTGGATGACCGGACACGTCTGGTCTTCATCGCCAATCCCGGAAATCCGACCGGCACCTGGATCAGCGGGTCTGAAGTCAGGCGGCTGCACGCAGGACTGCCGGCCAGTGTCATTCTGGTCCTCGACGGGGCCTATGCCGAATTCGTGGACGATCCGACCTTCGAGGACGGGTTTTCCATGGTGCGGGAATTCAGCAATGTCGTCGTGACGCGGACCTTCTCCAAGCTTCATGGCCTGGCTGCCCTGCGGGTGGGATGGGCCTACTTGCCCGTGGAAATGGCCGATGCCGTGGATCGTATCCGGTTGCCCTTCAACCTCAACATTCCGGCCCAGCTGGCGGCTGTCGCTGCCCTCGGGGATCTGGATTTTGAAACCCGCTCCATCGCCCTGGTCAATCAGTGGAGGCCCTGGCTTGCCCAGCAACTGGGCGGCATGGGTCTGGATGTTGTGCCCTCCGCGGCGAATTTCCTGCTGATCGGCTTTCCGACCACACCGGGCAAGACGGCCCTGGATGCCAATGACTATCTGATGGCCCGGGGCATTATTCCCAGGGTCGTGGCCGGTTATGGCCTGCCCAACCACCTGCGGATCACCATCGGTCTGGAAGCGCACAATCGCACCGTGGTCGATGCCCTGGCCGACTTCATGAAGGCCTGAGCGCATGTCAAAGGTCATCTTTCCGAAAATGGCCGTGGTCGGCTGCGGCCTGATCGGCTCATCGGTGATCCGCGCCGCGCGGGCGGCGGGGGCCGTGGGGATCGTGGCCGTCGCTGACGCCAGTGCTGCACACCGCGAGGACATCATCCGTCTGGGTTATGCCGACATCGTCACCGGCGATGTCGCCGAGGCCGTGGAAGGTGCAGACCTGGTGGTCTTTGCGGTTCCGGTTCTGGCCATGGGCCCCGCGGCCGCTCAGGCGGCAGGTGGGCTGAAACCAGGTGCCATCGTCACCGATGTCGGCTCGGTGAAGGGTTCGGTGGCCGAAGCCCTGCTCGCCGCTGCGCCGGCGAACACATTCGTCATTCCCGGACACCCGATTGCGGGAACTGAACAATCCGGTCCGGGCGCAGGCTTTGCGGAACTGTTCGAGCGGCGCTGGGTCATCCTGACACCTCAGGACAGGACTGATGCTCCCTATCAGGACGCCGTGGGAAAACTGAGCACCTTCTGGTCAGCCCTGGGTGCCAACGTCGAGTGTATGGACGCAGCCCACCACGACCTGGTGCTGGCGGTCACCAGCCACCTGCCCCATCTCATCGCCTACAACATTGTCGGCACGGCAGCTGACATGGAAGAAGTCACCCAGGCCGAAGTCATGAAGTTTTCAGCGGGCGGCTTCCGCGACTTCACCCGTATCGCCGCTTCGGATCCCACGATGTGGCGGGATGTCTTTGTGGCCAACAAGGACGCTGTCCTCGAGATCCTGGGCAGGTTTACCGAAGATCTGCAGGCCCTAAGTCGCGCCATACGCTGGGGTGAATCCGACAAGCTCTATGACCTCTTTTCCCGAACACGGGACATCCGCAGAGGTATCATCGCCGCCGGTCAGGAAAGCGCGGAGCCCAATTTCGGGCGCGACCGCAACAAGCCTTAGGCCTGCATCTTGAACGGCTATGTCTGGCTCGGAATCGCCATCATGGCCGAGGTGATTGCCACCACCTTCCTCAAGGCATCAGAGGGGTTCACCCGCCCCCTGCCCGCCATCGTCACCACCCTGGGCTATGGCCTGGCCTTCTGGTGCCTGTCCCACGCCATGCGCACAGTGCCTGTAGGGGTGGGCTATGCCATCTGGTCCGGGGTCGGGATCATTGCAATCACGGCGATAGCCTGGATCTGGTTCCGGCAGAGACCCGACATTCCTGCCCTGGTCGGTAT
>CAIYSH010000473.1 GCA_903928755.1 uncultured Alphaproteobacteria bacterium
ATCGGGATGATGTTCACCTCGCGCTATGCCGATGAGGCGACCCTCTTCCGCCTGGCCGCCCAGTTGGAAAAGGAAGTTCCATGGGCTGGCCGCAAGCCGCAGGTCTGGGGCTGATGCCGAGGCGCAACTGGATGATGCTGGCGGCCCTGAGCGGTTTCCTGGCCGTCGCTGTCGGCGCCTTCGCTACGCACGGCATCAAGGATCCTGTGGCGAAGGACTGGCTTAAGACGGGCGCCCAGTACGAGTTCATGCACACCATGGCCACCTTCGCCAGCGCCGCCTTCATGCAGATGGGAGGTCTGCGGGCGAGGTTCGCTCCGGCCTTCTTCCTGCCGGGCACCGTGCTGTTTTCCGGCTCCCTTTACGCCCTGGCCCTCGGCGCACCCCACTGGGTCGGGATGATCACACCGATGGGCGGACTTTTGTTCCTGGTGGGCTGGTTGATCCTGGCCTGGTCGGCCATGGACATAGACCATGCCGTGCGCTCAGCCGTGGCTCAGGCGCACCTGGAGCGGGTGCCCTAAACCTGGCGCCTCGGCAGGGCCAGCAACCGCAGGGTCAGGGCTGATCCCAGCACCGCCACCAGAATGGTCAGGGCCATGGGCCGGGCCGTGCCGTCATGGAAGACTCCGGCAAGGGTCGACGCCACGGCCCCGCTGGCAAAGGACACCCCGCCCATCACCGCCGAGATTGAGCCGGCGCGCAGGGGATCGACGTTCAAGGCACCGGCCATGGTGTTGCCCTGCATGAAGCCGAAGCTGGAGAGCAGCAGGAACAGAAGGGGCAAGACATACCAGGGGCCCAGGCCCGTAAAGGCCGCGAACGCCAGGGTGCCTGCGACGACGGCGGCTGAGAGACTGGCGGCGCGAAGGACCTGATCGGGCGTGTAGGTACGCAGGACGTAGCGGTTGACCTGACCTCCGCCGATAATGCCGATGGCGTTGAGACCAAAGACCCAGCCGAACATCTGGGGCGTGATGCCATAGGTCTTGATCAAGAGATCTGACGAGGACGAGACATAGGTGAAGAGAGCCGCGCCATTGAGGGCGCCGGCCAGGGTGTAGCCGATCAGGCGGCGTTGCTTGACCAGAGCGCCATAGGCCTGAAGGGGGTTCTCGGATTTCGCCTGGACCGCCGTGGCTTCTGACCGCGACTCCTTCAGGCGGAAGAAGGTCACAGCGCCCACCGTCAGCCCGAAGCCCATCTGCACAAGGAAATTGGCCTGCCAGCCACCGAAGGTCAGCAGGAAGCCGCCCAGCAGAGGCGCCAGGATCGGAGCCAGCCCCATGACCAGGGCCAACAAGGACAGCATGCGCGCTGTCTCTGTGTGATTGAACAGGTCCCGAACAATCGCGCGCGCTACGACGGCACCGGCGCAGGCCCCAAGCGCCTGCATGAACCGGGCGGCCAGAAGCATCTCGATAGACGTCGCGTTGGCGCACAGCAGGGAGGCCAGGGCGAAGACCCCCGCCCCCACCAGGACAGGCGCCTTCCGTCCAATCCGATCTGAGGCCGGGCCATAAAAGAACTGGCCGATTGCCATACCTGCCAGAAAAGCCCCCATGGTCGCCTGGGTCTGGGCCGCCGTCGCATGGAGTGAGGCCCCGATGGTCGGCAGGCTGGGCAGATACATGTCGATGGCCATGGGCCCGAAGGCGGTCATGGACCCCAGCAGGATCACCAGGCCCCAGGGGACCTTTTCGGACGGCACAGCTGAAGTCTGGGTCATCAGGGTCTTTTAGTCAGTTTGCCGGGTCTGCAAAGGCTTGCCTTACGCAGGTGGAACCGAATGAGTATGGCGTAACCAAAAAGGAGATGCTCATGTCAGCCCTCGCCCGCCAGATGCCCCCGGTTCAGCACGCCCGTGTCAATGGAATTGACATGGCCTATTATGAGGTCGGACCGCGCACGGGGACGCCGGTCATCTTCTGCCACGGCTTTCCGGAACTGGCCTTTTCCTGGCGCCATCAACTGAAGGCCTGCGAAGCTGCCGGTATCTGGGCCATAGCCCCGGACCAGCGGGGTTATGGTCTGACCTCATGTCCTGAGGCCGTGACCGATTATGACATGGCCCATCTGACCGGCGACCTGGTCGGTCTGCTGGACCATCTGGGTGTCGGGAAGGCCGTCTTCTGCGGTCATGACTGGGGTGGGCTTGTGGTCTGGCAGATGCCGCTGATGCATCCCACGCGCTGCGCCGGGATCATCGGGGTCAATACCCCCTTCCTGCCCAGAGGAGCCTTTGATCCGATCGCCGGCATGCGCATGGCGTTCGGCGAGGACATGTACATCGTCTGGTTCCAGAAACCCGGCATTGCCGATGCCGCCCTCGGGTCCGATGTGGACAAGACCATGCGCTTCTTCATGCGCCGCCCGGCCGCGGTTGAGGCTGCAGGCCAGGAAGCCCCGAAGACCACCGGAGCCCTTGATACCGGCGGCGATGCGCCCACCTCGACCCAGGGCAGCTTCGCCTTTGGCGAGGCCCTGGCCACTTGGGACAAGTCAGACACCAGCCATCAACTTCTGAACGCCGAAGAACTGGCGGCCTTCGTAGAGAGCTTCAAGGCCACCGGCTTTACCGGCGGTATCAACTGGTACCGCAACTTCACCCGCAACTGGGAGCGCGCCGCCGACCTGCCAAAGCGTGTGGATGGCATGCCCTGCCTGATGATCATGGCAGAAAAGGATGTGGTCCTCTCCCCGGCCATGGCCGACGGCATGGAGGCCCATGTTCCAGATCTGGAAAAGGCCCTGGTGATGGACAGCGGTCACTGGACCCAGCAGGAAAAACCCGAAGAGGTGAACCGGCTGGTCATCGACTGGATGACCCGGAAATTTCCGAAATAGGAGAGCAGGCTTGAACTCCGCCTCCAGCCCCGACTAATGGGCGGATGCATCAGGGTTCCTCTCCGTCCGCTTTTTCTGCAACTTCCGGTCGCCGGGGACTTTTCCGGGCAAATGAACCCTTCGATGAAGGCGTCATGGCGACCGATGGCCCCCACAGGATCTTCTACGAGCAGTGCGGCACGCCAGATGGCAAGCCCTGCGTGATCCTGCATGGCGGGCCCGGCGGGGCCATCAATTCGACCATGCGGCGGTTCTTCGATCCGGACAGGTGGCGGATGGTGCTGTTTGACCAGAGGGGCTGCGGCCGTTCGCAACCCAATGCCAGTCTGGAAGACAATACCACCTGGTCCCTGATCGCCGATATCGAGCGCCTGCGGGAACATCTGGGCATAGAAAAGTGGACGGTGTTCGGCGGTTCCTGGGGCTCAACCCTGGCCCTGGCCTATGCGATCACCCATCCCGACCGGGTCGAGGCCCTGGTGCTGCGTGGCATTTTCCTGCTGACCGAGCGCGAGGTTTCCTGGTTCTATCAGGACGGGGCCTCCATGCTGTTTCCTGACGCCTGGGCCCGCTATCTGGAGCCCATTCCCGAGGCGGAGCGGGGTGACCTGCTTCATGCCTATCACCGGCGCCTGACCCATCCCGACCGCGACGTCCAGGCTGTGGCAGCCCAGGCCTGGAGTCAGTGGGAGGGCGACACGATCTCCATCCGCGGACCGGAGGCCCGCCCGAGCAAGTTCAATGAAGTGGACTTTGCCATCGCCTTCGCCCGTATCGAGTGCCACTTCTTCGTCAACAGGGGCTTCATGGACGAGGATGGCTGGATCCTGAAGAATGCGCACAGGATCAAGGACATTCCCGGCTGGATCGTTCAGGGACGGTTCGACGTCGTGACCCCCATGGACAGCGCCTACAAACTGGCCGCGGCCTGGCCGAAGGCCAACATGTCGGTCATTTGGGATGCAGGCCACGCCTCGACGGAGCCGGGCATCATTGACGGGCTTGTGCGGGCCAGTGATGCCGCCCTGCAGCTGCAGGACAGGTAAGGTCCGGTGTCGCTCCGGGACGGGCTTACCGGTCTGATCGAGACTGATCGTGAAGAGGCGCGGCGTCTGCTGCAGGACCTGACCACAGCCCTGCCAAACTCACATGAAGCCTGGGAGCTTCTGGCCGCCTCCCATCTCAGAACCCTGGAATATCCAGGTGCCATTGCCGCTTACAGAAAACTCCTGGCCATAGCCCCGGCAGACCCGATGGCCCTGACCAACCTGGCCTTCGCCATCATGGCCAGCGGCGACAATCTGGAAGCCAGGAAAGCCTATGACCAGGCGTTCCAGTCCACCTCCAAGATCAACGCCGCCAACTATCTGGCCCACATCGAACATCGGCTCGGGAACCTGGTCCGGGCCGAAGAGATCTACCGGATCATTCTGGCCCGGGCGCCGCCGGAGAGCGAGGAGCGTCTCGCCACCAATCGGGGACTTATGGCCGTGCTCCGCGATCTGGGTCGGTTGGACGACTCCGACCAGATCGCCCGGGATCTGCTTGCCGCCTATGCCAGACGCCCCCTGCGCACCTCATCCTGGCTGGCAGATCGCGCCCAGGCCCAGACCTTTCATGAATGGCTGTCCATTGCCGACAAGGGGAACCTTGCAGACCTCATACGACGCGGCCTTGCGGCCCGACCGAAGGCGCTGAGGTTTCCCGAGACCTATGTCCTGCCCCAGCAAAGGCCAGCACTGACGGCGCGGGCTGAGGCCGGAACAGAAGGCATGCTGTTTATCGTCAAGCCAAACAACGGCTCTGGTGGTCAGGGGATTTCCGTAACGACTGATCTGGCAAGCATGGCCGATCGCACCGGGACCATCGTCCAGCGCTATATCGACCGTCCCTATCTTGTTGATGGCCGAAAGGGCCATCTGCGCATCTACGTCCTGATCACCCAGGCTGAGCCCCTGCGCGCCTACATCTACCGGGAAGGCATTGTCCGCTTTGCGCCCGAGCCCTACGATCCGAGCCCTGACCGTCTGTCCGACATCAGCATGCATGTGACCAACACCGCCCTGCATGAAGGACACCCCGGCTTGGTGATTTCACAGGATCCGGAAAAGGATGACGAAGGCGTGATCTGGAGTCTGACCGGGTTTCTGCGCCGGATCGATCGGGACGGCGGCGATG
>CAIYSH010000474.1 GCA_903928755.1 uncultured Alphaproteobacteria bacterium
AGACCCCTGTCGTTGACAGATAGCCAATCCAATCGGGAAAGGCCCCGGTCCGGGCGAGGCCAGGGACAATGGCTTGCAGGGCCGGGCATCCTTCAGAGGTCGGCGGCGCAGTGACCAGAATGGCCGTCGCCTTGGAAAGGGCTGTGTCCAGTGCTCCCTGGTCAGATGCCGCAATCGGTCGGACACCATCATCCAGCAGGGCCTGGGCACGCGTTCGGTAGGATGCAGCAATGCTCCAGCCCAGGGGTTGAAGACGCCGCGCCAGGGCCCGGGCTGAAAATCCGTAGCCGAAAATGAACAGGTTTCCGGACATCCCTGTCCGCCTAGAGCAGGTCCCTGATCGCTGCCCGGGCTGCGTCAGCCAGATCAGGACGGGCCAGGGCGAAGGCGACATTGGCCCGCAACAGACCGATCTTGTCGCCGCAGTCATAGGTGATGCCGTCATATTCCAGGGCGTGGAAGGTCTGGGCCTTCATCAGCTCGACCATGGAATCGGTCAGCTGGATTTCGCCGCCCGCGCCCTTGCCCTGCCGTGCCAGAAGGGCAAAGATTTCCGGCTGCAGGACATAGCGGCCCGAGATCAGCAGGTTCGAGGGTTCGGTGCCCAGGGGCGGCTTCTCAACCATGCCGGTCATGCGGTTCAGACGACCCTCGCGACCGTCAAGGGCGACAATACCATACTTGTGGGTCTCGCCGGCCGGTGCCGGCTCCACAGCGATGATGTTGCCGCCAACCTTTTCATGGGCCTGAACCACCTGGGCCATGGCCGAAGTTTTCGCCATCATCAGCATATCGGGCAGGATGACGGCAAAGGGCTCATCGCCAATGATGTCCCGGGCGCACCAGACGGCGTGGCCAAGGCCCAGGGGGGCCATCTGGCGCACAAAGCTCATCTCGCCGGGCTTTGGCAGGTCGCGGACGACATCTGCAAGAATGTCGGTCTTCCCCTTGGCTGCCAGCTGGGCCTCCAGCTCGATGTGGTGGTCGAAATAGTCCTCGATGGCACCCTTGCCGCGGCCGGTGACGAAGACGAAGTGTTCGATCCCGGCGGCCCGCGCCTCTTCCACCACATAGGACAGGATGGGCCGGTCAACGACGTTCAGCAGTTCCTTGGGTGTGGTCTTGCTGCCGGGCAGAACACGGGTTCCCAGGCCAGCTACCGGTACGACAGCTTTACGGACGCGTTTGGTCATATCCAGCACTCCAGATGTGCGCTCCCACTAGAGCAGGTTCCGGAAAGTGGAAACCGGTTTTCAGCGCGCCCTATTCAACGGTCACCGACTTGGCGAGGTTCCGCGGCTGGTCGACATCGGCACCCTTTTGCACAGCCACGTAATAGGCCAGCAGCTGGATGGGCGCGGCAAAGACCAGGGGCGCGACAATGTCATCACTGGTCGGGGCGATGATCACCTTGATACCGGGAGGTGCGTGTTTGGCACCCTCATCGTCAGTGAACAGGATGATCGGGCCGCCCCGGGCCATAACTTCGCTCATGTTCGACATGGTCTTCTCGAACAGGTGGTCTGAGGGGGCGATGACGATGACCGGTGTCGCCTCGTCGATCAGGGCGATAGGGCCATGCTTCAGCTCGCCGGCGGCATAGCCCTCGGCGTGGATATAGCTGATTTCCTTGAGTTTGAGGGCACCTTCCAGGGCCAGGGCCGACATGGCACCGCGACCGAAATAGAGCACGTCCCGGGCCTTGGCCAGGTCCGGAGCCAGGGCCTTGATGGCGTCTTCCACCTGGATTGACTGGGCGATCAGGCGCGAGGCCTCCAGCAATACGGCGGTCAGACGGGCTTCCTCGGTGGCGTCGACATGGCCGCGGGCCGCAGCCGCGGCAACCGCCAGGGCCGAAAGGGCGGCGACCTGGCTGGTGAAGGCCTTGGTCGAAGCGACACCGATTTCAGGACCGGCATGGGTCGGGAAGATGACGTCTGCCTCCCGGGCCATGGTGCTTTCATGGACATTGACGACTGCCGCAGTGGTCAGGCCCTGGGCCTTGCACCAGCGCAGGCCCGCCAGGGTATCGGCCGTTTCACCAGACTGTGAAATGACAATGGCCAGGGTGCCCGGGATCACCGGAGGTTCCCGGTAGCGGAATTCAGAGGCCACATCGATGTCTACCGGCAGCCGGGCCAGGGACTCAAACAGGTAGCGGCTGATCAGCCCGGCATAATAGGCCGTGCCGCAGGCGATGATCTGGATTCGCGTGACCTTGCTGAAATCCACGCCACCAGGTGCCGTGGCCTTGCCACTGACGGGATCGAGATAGGCGGACAGGGTGTGCTGGCAGGCGTCGGGCTGGTCATGGATTTCCTTCTCCATGAAATGCCGGTAATTGCCCTTCTCCACCAGGGCCGCCGAAGCCGAGACGATTTTCAGTGGGCGTTCGACGGGTTTTCCATCCTTGTCGAAAATCTGCGCCGAACTGTGGTCGATGGCGACGTAATCGCCCTCGTCCAGATAGGCGATCCGGTTGGTAAAGGGGCCGACCGCCAGGGCGTCCGAGCCCAGGAACATCTCGCCCTGGCCATAGCCGACCACCAGGGGGCTGCCCCGGCGAGCCCCAAGGATCATATCGGTCTGGCCTTCGATCAGCACGGCAATGGCGAAGGCACCGGTCAGTTGGTCGAGGGTGGCCTTGAGGGCGACCAGGGGCGCGCACCCGGCGGCCAGTTCGGCGTCCAGAAGCTGGGCGATGACTTCGGTGTCGGTTTCGCTTTCGAAGACCCGGCCGGATGACTGCAGCTTGCGCTTGAGTTCGGCGAAGTTCTCGATGATGCCGTTGTGGACCAGGGTCACCCGACCGGCCGACTGGGGGTGGGCGTTGACCTCGTTCGGCGCGCCATGGGTGGCCCAGCGGGTATGACCGATTCCGACCGTCGCAGTGAGGGGTGAGTCCGTCAGCACGGCCTGCAGGGCCGCGATCTTGCCCTTGGCTCGGCGGCGCTGGACCCTGCCGTCAACCACGCCTGCAATGCCAGCGGAGTCATACCCCCGGTATTCCAGCCGTTTCAGGCTTTCCAGCAGGCGGTCCTGGACAGGAGCCGTCCCGACAATGCCGATGATACCGCACATGTTTCGCAGTCCTTTTGCGCTAGCTCGAAGCAGGGGTATGGTTAGAAGCTGCGCCGCGTTTAGCATTGGCAAACGCCGCGTCGACTAAATCTGCGTTTCGGATCGTTTCGACCCGTGGCGGCAATAAGGCGGAGTTACCCAAGGTCCCATGAGCAATCGCGCGTATTTCGGCACGGACGGCATTCGCGGCCAAGCCAATACCCACCCCATGACCGCTGAAGTCGCCCTGCGGGTGGGACTGGCGGCCGGCAAGCTGTTCATGTCCCAGGATGACCGCAGACACATGGTCGTCATCGGCAAGGACACCCGCCTGTCCGGCTATATGGTCGAGCCTGCCCTGGTTGCCGGTTTCGCCAGCGTCGGAATGGATGTGCGCCTGCTGGGGCCCATGCCGACCCCTGGTGTGGCCATGATGACCCGGTCCCTTCGTGCTGATCTGGGCGTCATGATCTCGGCGTCGCACAACACCTATACCGATAACGGCATCAAGCTGTTTGGTCCCAGCGGTTACAAACTGTCCGATGAGCGGGAACTGGAAATCGAGGCCCTGATGGGGCAGAGCCTGCAGGAAGGCCTCGCAAAGCCCACCGATCTCGGGCGGGTCTCCCGGGTGGAAGACAGCCAGGCCCGATATGTGGAAATTGCCAAGGCGACCTTTCCCCGCGGCCTGAGCCTGTCGGGACTTCGGGTTGTGATCGATTGTGCCAATGGCGCGGCCTACAAGGTCGCTCCCGTCGTGCTCTATGAGCTGGGTGCCGAGGTCATACCCGTTGGGGTTTCGCCCAATGGCATGAATATCAACGAGGAATGTGGCTCCACCCATCCCGATGCCATGATCCGGGCGGTCAAGGAGTATCGGGCTGACATCGGCATTGCCCTGGACGGTGATGCCGACCGGCTGGTGATCTGCGATGAGCGGGGCCAGGTCGTCGATGGCGACCAGATCATGGCCCTGATCGCGGGCCACTGGGCCACAAGGGACCGCCTGCACGGCGGCGGCATCGTCGCTACGGTCTACTCAAATCTCGGCCTTGAGCGGTTCATGACCTCACGGGGGCTGACCCTGGAACGCACCGCGGTCGGCGACCGCTCGGTCATGAAGCGTATGCGCGAAGGCGGCTTCAATGTCGGTGGCGAGCAGTCGGGCCACATCATCCTGTCGGATTTCTCGACGACAGGGGATGGCCTGCTGGCCGCCCTGCAGGTTCTGACCGTGCTCAAGGAAGGCGACAAGCCCATGAGCGCCCTTGCCCGCCAGTTTGAGCCTGTGCCGCAAAGGATGGAAAATATCCGGTTCTCTGCCGGCAAGCCGCTTGAAACGGCGTCGGTAAAGGCCGCCATTGCTGCAGCCCAGGAAAAGCTGGGAACCTCGGGCCGGCTGGTCGTTCGCGCCTCGGGCACCGAACCCCTGATCCGGGTCATGGTCGAGGCCGATGACGAAAAGCTGGTCTCGTCCGTCGTCAAGGAAATCTCGGGAGCCGTAAAAAAGGCTGCAGCCTAGCCAGACATGGAGATTGTCACCTTCGAAAGTCTCGATGCAGGCCAACTGGCTGGGGCCGCCATCATATTGCGCACGGCTCTCGATGGTCCCTCATACAAGGGCGAGGGTGAAGCGGAGGCACAGGTTTCCACCTTCCTGCAGCGTAAGGAACGGTTTGCCCTGGCTGCACTTGAGGGTGGCCGCATACTGGGATGGATCGGCGCGGTTCGCGGCTATTCGCATGCCCTGGAGCTTCACCCGCTTGTCGTGGATCCGGTCAATCAGAGACTGGGTATCGGCCGGGCTCTGGTGAGTGCTCTGGAGACTCACGCCGTCGCAGAAGGGTTTCTGACCCTCCACCTGGGCACCGACGATTGGGTCGGAGGAACAAGCCTGGGCGGCGTCGCCCTTTTTCCCGCCGTTCTGCAAAAGCTCCAGCAGGTCAGGCCGCTAGGCAGGGGGCACGCCTATTTCTTCTATCTCAAGCTGGGCTTCGAGCCCGTCGGCCTCCTGCCTGATGCCAATGGCCCCGGCCTGCCGGACATCCTGATGGCCAAGGCACTGCCGCGGGTCCTACCCACAAACTCGTGAGACGCCTCGCGCACGAGATATCTTTCCAAACCGTAACATTCGTGTCAGCCTGACCACATCGACCCGCTCGACCGGGCCGAAACGATAAAAGTCGGGAGGTTGATATGACTCATGAATTGGCAAATGCGCGTGCCGTACAGCGCAAGGGCGCAAGCTCGATCGCCTGCCTGGCCTTTGTGGGCTTGATGGCGACGGCCTTCTGGGCAGGCGCACTCTGGATCGGAAATATCCTGATGCAGCTTTTCGTTGCCGGTTAGGCCCTGCCGATAGACGCGTATCTGAAGCCCCGGCCGCGAACCTCGGCCGGATTGTAGATATTTCTCAGGTCGACAAGGCTTGCTTCGCGCATCTGACCCTTGACCCGATCCAGGTCTAGAGCCCTGAACTGATCCCATTCCGTAATGATGACCAGCACGTCGGCCCCTTCGGCTGCTGCATAGGCATCGTCCATGAAGATGACCCCCGGCAGAAGGTGACGGGCCTCGTCCATGCCTTCCGGATCAAAAGCCTGAACCCTCGCGCCGGCCGCCTGTAGGGCCGGGACAATGTCCAGGGCCGGCGCATCGCGCATATCGTCAGTATTGGGCTTGAAGGTCAGGCCCAGAACCCCGACCACCTTGCCCTTCAGATCTCCTTCCGCAGCATTTGAGACCCGGGTCGCCATGGCCTTCTTGCGCGCATCATTGATCTCCACCGTGGTTTCGATCAGCCGCGTCGGGCTGCCGGCATCCCGGGCTGTGCGCACCAGGGCCAGGGTGTCCTTGGGAAAGCAGGATCCACCGTAGCCGGGCCCGGCATTCAGGAATTTGCCGCCGATCCGTTTGTCGAGGCCAATGCCCCGGGCCACCTGCTGGACGTCGGCACCGACGGCTTCGCAGAGATCGGCCATTTCGTTGATGAAGGTAATCTTCAACGCCAGGAAGGCATTCGCCGCGTATTTGATGAGTTCAGAGGTGCGTCGAGAGGTGAAGACAATCGGCGTTTCGTTCAGATAAAGCGGGCGATAGAGTTCGGCCATGACGGCGCGGGCCTGGTCGTCGTCAAGGCCGACCACCACACGGTCCGGGCGCTTGAAGTCCTCGATGGCTGCGCCTTCCCGCAGGAATTCCGGATTGGAGACCACGGCGAAACGGGCCTCCGGCCGCCGGGTCCGGATGATCCGTTCAATCTCGTCGCCTGTGCCGACCGGGACGGTGGACTTGGTGACAATGACCGTGAAGCCCTCGATCAGATCTGCCACTTCCTCGGCGACGGCATAGACATAGGACAGGTCTGCATGGCCATCGCCCCGGCGGGACGGCGTCCCTACGGCGATGAAGACCGCATCGGCATTCCGGACGGCATCCGCCGCCTCGGTGGTGAAGTGCAGACGCCCTGCCTTGACGTTCTGGGCTACCAGGTTTTCGAGACCCGGCTCAAAAATCGGAATGCCGCCCGACTGGAGGCGCTCGATCTTGCCGGCATCCTTGTCAATGCAGGTGACGAAGTGCCCGAAGTCCGCAAAGCAGGCTCCACTCACCAGGCCCACATAGCCTGTGCCGATCATTGCAACTTGCATGGCGATCCCTCAGCTGGTCGCGGGCGTCAGATTTCCTGGTTGTAAGCGCCGACCTGCGGTCGCCTGGCCAGTCGTGGCTTCATTTCCTTGTGGAAGAGATCGCGCATATCGTCCTCTGACCGGGTGCTTTCGACCACGACGACGATTTCCGGCTTGTTGGACGAGGCGCGGACCAGGACCCAGGAGCCATCTTCCAGCGCGACCCGTACGCCGTTGACCGTAATGACCTCGGAAATTTTCCTGCCCAGTATGGTGCCGCCGGCCTTGGCCAGGGCTTCGTATTCCTCGACCACCTCCTGAACGACGCCATATTTCTGATCATCGGCGCAGTGGGGAGACATGGTCAGGGAAGTCCAGGCCACGGGAAGGGCGGCCTTGAGGTCCGACAGGGTCTTGCCGGGATTGCGGTCCAGCATGGCCAGAACCGCCGCCGCTGCCGTCAGGCCACAGTCATAACCGCGCCCGAAGGGCGCGTTGAAGAAGAAGTGGCCGGACTTTTCGAACCCGGCCAGGGCGCCGATTTCTGCGGTCTTGCGCTTGATGTAGCTGTGGCCGGTTTTCCAGTAGACGGTCCGGGCACCATTGGCCTTCAGGACCGGATCCGTAGCGAACAGGCCTGTGGACTTAACGTCGACAATGAAGGTGGCGTCCCTGTTGAGCTCTGACAGATCCCGGGCCAGCATCAGGCCGATCTTGTCGGCGAAAATCTCCTCGCCCGTATTGTCCACCACGCCGCAGCGGTCGCCGTCGCCATCAAAGCCCAGGGCCAGATCGGCCCCGTGCTCTTTCACGGCCTTTGCCATCTCGTGCAGCATTTCGTGATCTTCGGGATTGGGATTGTAGCGCGGAAAGGTCCAGTCGAGATCACAGTCCATCTCGATCACCTCGGCCACACCCATCCGGCGCAGGGCGTCTGCAGCGAAGGCACCGGCCGTGCCATTGCCGCAGGCGCAGACCACCTTCAGCGGTCGCTTGAGGGCGATCCTGTTCCCGACATCGGCGATATAACGCTCGGCGACCCCTTCGATGTGGGTGAGGCTTCCACCCGGACGCACGGTCCACTTGCCGCCGAGGACGATATCCTTCAGCCGACCCATTTCGTCAGGGCCAAAGGTCAGGGGCTTCTGTGCGCCCATCTTGACCCCGGTCCAGCCGTTCTCGTTGTGGCTGGCGGTGACCATGGCCACGCAGGGGGCGTCCAGATCGAACTGGGCGAAATAGGCGGTAGGCGACAGGGCCAGGCCAATGTCCAGCACCTCACACCCCGATGCCACCAGACCAATGGTCAGAGCCTGTTTGATGGACAGGGAATAGGACCGGAAATCGTGGCCGACTACGATCCGCTTCTGGCCCAGTTCATGAATGTAGGTTCCCAGACCAAGGCCCAGGGCCTCGACGCCCAACAGGTTGATTTCCGCCCCGAACAGCCAGCGAGCATCGTATTCCCGGAACCCTGTGGCCTTCACCAGGGGATAGTTCTCGAAGTCCGGCGTCTGTATGGCCAGTTCGGCGCGGGGGGCGGAAAGCATGGACACTCCGTGAGATGGGCGA
>CAIYSH010000475.1 GCA_903928755.1 uncultured Alphaproteobacteria bacterium
GACAGCAGCTGGTGCTGCTTCAAAGGCGTCAGGCCAGGCTCAGTGACGATGTAATATTCGAAATAGAGAACCCGCTCGATATCCTTGAGCGGCATGTCGAGCATCATCGCGATGCGGCTCGGCAGGGACTTCAAGAACCAGATGTGGGCAACCGGGCTGGCCAGTTCGATGTGGCCCATCCGCTCGCGCCGGACGCGGGCCAGGGTGACTTCGACACCACACTTTTCGCAGATAATGCCCTTGTACTTCATGCGCTTGTACTTGCCGCAGAGGCATTCGTAATCCTTGGTCGGACCAAAGATACGGGCACAGAACAGACCATCCCGCTCGGGCTTGAAGGTCCGGTAATTGATGGTCTCGGGCTTCTTGATCTCGCCGAAGGACCACGAACGGATCTTTTCGGGCGAAGCCAGAGCAATACGGATACGGTCGAACGTCGGAGCGGCGGCGACCGGGTTGAAGATATTCAGGACTTCCTGGTTCATGAGCTTTCCAGATCGTCAGTCGTTTCAGAGGCGAATTGGGAGGAGCTGACGGCCCCTCCCCTCGCACGAGGCGGTATCGAAGTCCGGCGATCAGCCGTTCTCCAGCTCCACATTCAGGCCAAGTGACCGCATTTCCTTGACGAGCACGTTGAAGCTCTCCGGAATGCCGGCCTCGAAGGTGTCGTCCCCGCGGACAATGGACTCGTAGACCTTGGTCCGGCCTGCCACGTCATCGGACTTCACCGTCAGCATTTCCTGCAGGGTATAGGCGGCACCGTAGGCTTCCAGAGCCCAGACCTCCATTTCCCCGAAGCGCTGACCACCGAACTGGGCCTTGCCGCCCAGCGGTTGCTGGGTCACGAGGCTGTAGGGTCCGATGGAGCGGGCGTGGATCTTGTCATCCACCAGGTGGTGCAGCTTGAGCATGTAGATATAGCCAACCGTGACCGGACGCTTGAAGCGCTCGCCTGTCTGGCCATCATAGAGCGTCGACTGTCCCGAGCGATCCAGACCCGCTTTTTCAAGCAGGTTCTCGATGTCGTCGATGTGTGCGCCGTCAAAGACCGGGGTTGCGAAGGGCACGCCCTTTGACAGGTTGCGGCACAGCTCGATCAACTCTTCCTCGGTATCCGGCAGATCCTGATCGGGCCCGTAGATGCTGCGGAGATGCTCGACCAGGGCCTGCTTCTGCCCGCCATTTTGCCAGGCCTCCATGAGTTCGGCGATCTGACGGCCAAGACCGGCAGCAGCCCAACCCAGGTGGGTTTCAAAGATCTGACCGACATTCATCCGGCTGGGCACGCCCAGGGGGTTGAGCACGATGTCGACGTTCTGGCCATTTTCCAGATAGGGCATGTCCTCGATCGGCAGGATCTTGGAGATAACCCCCTTGTTACCGTGACGACCGGCCATCTTGTCGCCGGGCTGAAGCTTGCGCTTCACGGCCACGAAGACCTTGACCATCTTCATAACGCCCGGAGGCAGTTCGTCGCCGCGCTGCAGCTTGTCGACCTTGTCCTCGAACCGGCGGTCCAGCCGCTTGCGGGCCTCGTCGAACTGGCGGCGCATGGCCTCCAGCTCGCCCATGGCCTTCTCGTCTTCCATGGCAATCTGCCACCAGAGACCCGGCGCGATCTCATCCAGCTTCTCGGCGGTGACTTCGCCACGGCCCAGGCCCTTCGGACCGGAAACAGCAACCTTGCCAACGATCAGCGTCCGGAGACGGCTGGTAACGTTGCGGTTCAGAATGGCGAATTCGTCGTCGCGGTCCTTACCCAGACGGTCGATTTCCGCCCGTTCAATAGCCAGGGCGCGTTCGTCTTTTTCGACCCCGTGACGGTTGAATACCCGCACCTCAACCACCGTGCCGGCGACGCCGGGGGGCAGCTTCAGGGAGGTGTCGCGGACGTCGGAGGCCTTTTCACCGAAGATGGCGCGCAGGAGCTTTTCTTCCGGCGTCATCGGGCTCTCGCCCTTCGGAGTTACCTTGCCGACCAGAATGTCGCCTGGAAGGATTTCAGCACCGATGGCGACAATGCCCGCTTCGTCGAGGTTGCGCAGGGCTTCCTCACCGACATTGGGAATGTCCCGGGTGATTTCTTCCGGACCGAGCTTGGTGTCCCGGGCCATCACTTCGAACTCTTCGATGTGGATCGACGTAAAGACGTCGTCCCGCACGATGCGCTCGGAGATCAGGATGGAGTCTTCGAAGTTGTAGCCATTCCAGGGCATGAACGCGACGAGGGTGTTCCGGCCCAGGGCCAGTTCACCCAGGTCGGTCGACGGACCGTCGGCGATCACATCGCCCGTATTGACCTTGTCCCCCACGCGGACCAGCGGGCGCTGGTTGATGCAGGTCGAGGTGTTTGAACGCTGGAACTTCTGCAGGCGATAGATGTCGACCCCCGAGCGTGTCGGGTCATTGTCTTCCGTCGCCCGGATGACGATCCGGGTGCCATCCAGCTGCTCGACCACACCGGTACGGCGGGCGACCACGACAGCGCCGGAGTCCACCGCAACAATGGCTTCCATCCCGGTGCCCACCAGCGGGGCATCGGACTGGATCAGAGGCACAGCCTGCTTCTGCATGTTCGAGCCCATGAGGGCGCGGTTGGCGTCATC
>CAIYSH010000476.1 GCA_903928755.1 uncultured Alphaproteobacteria bacterium
GCCCGCTGCGGCACCGAGGACGATGAAGGTTAGCTTGTTCAAAGCCGGCATGCTGGCACCGCCGACCACGAAGACATAGATCATGGTCGCGAATGCAAATGCAAAGGGCAGGACGAACCTGAAGAAATAGAAGCTGGAAACCGGCCCCGGCCCCCGGAAGCCTGCCTGGGCGAGCTTGTCGATGACCTGCGGATCTTCCAGCAGACGGTTCAGGTCAAATTTTTCGACGACCTGCTTGTAGAGACCCTTATCCACATGCCGGAGGCCTGTATTCCCGCCACTGGTCATAGCTTCGCGCGATTTCCGCCGCAGTTCTTCACGGCGTGCTGACACGGATTTCAGCCGGTTTGTCAGGTTGGATTGCTGGAACAGGGGCATGGCCACCCCAATGACCGTCGCAAAGGCGAGCACGGCGGCCAGGACTGAAACGATGTTCTTGATGTCGAAAATCTGATCAAGGTGCATGGTCTGATACCTAGATCTTGAAGTTGATCATCTTGCGCATCACGAAAATGCCGAAGACCATCACACCGCCGCCAATAGCCAGCATGGTATGCCCTCGCGGGTCACCGTACATGGGGGCCATATAGGCCGGGCTTACCACGCTGATCAGCAGGGTCACGACGATGGGCAGCGAGCCAATGATCGACGCTGAGGCCACGGCTTCCCCGGCCAGCGCATTCACTTTTTCCCGCATCATCTTGCGGGCGCGGATCACGGCAGAGAGGTTTCCCAGGGCTTCAGCCAGGTTACCACCCGTCTTTGACTGGATGGCCAGGACAATGGCCAGGAAGCGGACTTCCTGGGTTGGAATGTAGCTGTACATCCGCTCCAGAGACTGTTCGATGCTCACGCCCATGGACAGGGCCTCGGTCATCCGTTTGAATTCGCCACCCAGGGGTTCAGGGCTCTCACTGCCGATGATCCGGAGACATTCCCGCAAGGGCATCCCCGATTTTACGCCGCGCACGATGATGTCCATTGCATCAGGAAAGGCCGCGGTGAATTTCTTGGCACGCCGGGTGCCCAACGCCCCAAGGATCCAGAAGGGCAGGCCGAATCCACCGCCGAGCCCGGCACAAAGGATTATGATGGGCGACTGCCTTGCGAACAGGGCCCCCAGTGCAAACAGAATCCCTGCGACGATGCAGATGCCCCAGTAGGCCTTGGGTGACCCCGTAATGCCCGCATGTTGAAGCCTCGCCCCTATGGAGACGTTCTGCTTTTTGGCGTTTTTTTCCTGGTCCCGCAGAGACTTCATGAGCTGGGCACGTCTCTGCTCAGCCGTCAGAGCTTCGCCCTTCAGGCCGCCGGTTTCCCTTGAGCGGCTCTTCGCAATGGTCTGTGTGCGTTTGGCCGTTCTGGCGGATGTCGATTCTACTCCGGTGAAAGCAAAGCCAAGGGCCGCAATCAGGACAAAGCCCAAAATTGAGGCGACAATGGTAATCATGATATTGTTCAACGCAGCCTACTCCGCCGCATCCAGGGCTTCGGCCAGTTCGCGCTCCAGGCCATAATACCTGGCACGGTCCCAGAATCGTGGCCGGGCAATGCCCGTCGAACGATGGCGGCCGACCACATTGCCATCTTTGTCTTCGCCGGTAATTTCATAGACAAACAGGTCCTGAGTGACGATCACATCGCCCTCAAGTCCCACCACTTCGGTAATATGGGTAATCCGGCGAGAACCGTCCCGCAGTCGGGCGGCCTGCACAATGACGTCGACAGAGCCCACAATCATTTCGCGGATGGTCCGTGAGGGCAGACCGTAGCCGCCCATGGTGATCATTGATTCCATACGGCCGATTGCTTCCCGCGGGCTGTTGGCGTGAAGAGTGCCCATGGAGCCGTCGTGGCCGGTATTCATGGCCTGCAGCAGGTCAAGGGCCTCAGGCCCACGGACTTCGCCGACGATGATCCGCTCCGGTCGCATCCGCAGGCAGTTCTTGACCAGGTCCCGCATGGTGATCGTCCCCTGGCCTTCAAGATTCGGGGGACGGGTCTCGAGTCGCACGACATGCGGCTGCTGAA
Source organism: uncultured Alphaproteobacteria bacterium (assembly GCA_903928755.1). GTDB lineage: Bacteria > Pseudomonadota > Alphaproteobacteria > Caulobacterales > Caulobacteraceae > Phenylobacterium. The sequence continues at coordinate 2,032 of CAIYSH010000476.1, forward strand.
GCTGAAGTTCGGCGGCATCTTCGCAGGTAACGACCCGCTCTGTGGGATCGATAAAGGCAGTCAGGGTATTGAGCAGGGTCGTCTTCCCGGAGCCGGTGCCGCCGGAAATGATGACATTGCAACGGCAGGCACCGATGACACCCAGAACCCGTGCACCCTCCGGACTGATGGCCTTGAAGGACACCAGGTTCTTCATGGTCAACTTGTCTTTTTTGAATTTCCGGATGGTCAGTGTCGGCCCATCCAGAGCCAGGGGCGGGGCAATCACATTGACGCGTGAACCGTCGGGGAGACGGGCGTCGCAGATGGGAGAGCTCTCATCCACACGGCGACCGACCTGGCTGACAATGCGCTGGCAGATGTTCATCAGCTGGACATTGTCGCGGAACCGGACATTGGTCAGCTGGACCTTGCCGTTCACTTCGATGAAAACCCTGGCCGCGCCATTGACCATGATGTCAGCGATGTCGTCCCGGGCCAGGAGGGGCTCAAGCGGACCATATCCGAGAACATCATTGATGATGTCCTGAACAAGGGTGTCCTGCTCGGCCACCGACATGGTCACGTTCTTGATGGCGACCAGTTCGGCAACGATGTCGCGAATTTCGTCACCGGCCGTCTTTGTATCCAGTTGCGCCAGCTGCCCGAGATCAATCGTATTGATCAGGGCCGTGAAGATCGTGGTCTTCGTCGCGTGATAGTAGTCGGACTGCTCGGGAACGGCCGGATCCTGACCCTGGGCGGCCTTGAGTTGCTCATATCCCATTGTCGGCTTGGGCGTCGCAGGCACAGCTTCGGGCTTGGGTGCCGCAGGGAGTTCCTGGGTGTGCTCTTCCGGCGCTGGGCCGGCATCGACACGTTGCGGCCTGGTCGCGATCGATGACCCGCCCGGAAGGGACGCATCAACCGGCCTTGCAGTGGCGGCTCCGGCTGTAGGGCGTTTACCGAACATCTACTTCCGCTTGAACAGGCTGGAGAGAACCGAGGTCTTTTCAACCACGGGAAGTTCGCGGCGGGCAATCTGCTGGGCGAGATGATCAATGCCTTCAGCGATCCGGGATTTCGGCGCGACTTCCGACAGCATCTGTCCGTTATTGGCGGCAGAACCAAACACTTTCGGATCAAACGGAAGTGACAGGGTCGGGGTCAGTCCCAGAGCCTCGCCAAAATCCTTGAGGCTGATTTCAGGGCGGTTCGGCATGCCAACCTGATTGAGCACCAGTCTTGGCGGCGCATCGTTTGGGCGGGCGCGGCGGAACAGGTCAACCATGTTCTTGGCATTACGCAGGGAGGCCAGGTCGGGGGTCGCGACGATGATCAGGTCGTCGGATTCCAGCAGGAGCTTGCGCTTCCAGTCGGTCCAGCCATGGGGAAGATCAAGGATGATGAAGGGGGCTGCCCCACGGATCTTGCGGGTGACCTCGTCAAAGGCTTCACCCGAGATCCGGTAGTCGCTTTCGAGACTGGCCGGGGCGGCGAAGAGGGAAAGCCTCTCCGTGCAGCGGACCATCAGCCGCTCCATCAGGACGCTGTCCAGGCGATCAGGCTGGGTAAGGGCGTCAGCAATACCCTGGACAGGGTCCTTGTCAAAATCCAGGCCCGCCGTGCCAAAGGGCAGGTCCAGGTCAACAAGAACCGCTCCCGTCAGGAGACGCTCCGTGATCGAGTGTGCAATATTGTGAGCAAGCGTGGAGGCACCCGAACCGCCCTTGGCACCGCAAAAAGCAATCTGGCGCCCGGTGAACGGAACTTCCGGGTCCGCGTAGAGATTATTGACGGTTTTTGCGATCTGAAGCGGCGTAAAGGGTGGAACCAGGTATTCGGAAACGCCACGCGCCATCAGCTCGCGATAGAGGGCAATATCGTTGGAAGCCCCGAGGACGACGACCTTGGTACCCGGATCGCAGACTTCGGCGAGCTGATCGAGATAGGCGGTCATCTGGCCCGGGGTATCAAGGGATTCAACCATGATCAGCGACGGTGTCGGCTGGCTCTGGTAGTCCTGACAGGCTGCCGCAAGACCGCCCATCTTGACGATGACGACCAGACCGGCAAGCCGCCGGTCTGTTGCAGCCTTGTGGGCCTGTTCAGCGGTTGACGCCGATTCACAGAAGATGTGAATTGTGATCCGCGGAAGGTTACCCGAGGCTGGTCCGCTGTCCCCAGGTGCCGCATCACCGCTCGAATCCGGGCTTTTCGGGCGTGAAGCTGAAAGGGAAATCGGATCTGAAAGCATCAGCGCAGAATCCGGATCTGAGACGGCGCTTTCCGTTGCCTGACCATATTTCGGAGTCAGACTGATTTCCAGTGGGGCATCTTCGACCTGCAGGGCCGGAGCCGCCGAGGCAAAGACCCGGTCGGCTTCAAAATCGAGGTCAAGATCATTGTGATTCCGGGTCATACGATCAGCCTCACTGTATCACATTCGAAAGCGCGCCCTTGGCGGCCTGGTCCTGGGCTCCCGAAGTCACCTCACCCTTGCGATATTTATCGAGAACCGTGAGCCTGCGCTCCGAATCCACCGGCGTTGAAGAGCGGGCATGGATCAGGTCGCCGGGATTGGCCAGCTGGGCCGCCATATTGGCCTGGACCGCGCATCCGAAATTGGCGTTGGGCTCGTTCGACATGAGATTTGACAGGTTGGTCCAGGTCTTTCCACAGGCGGGAATGGACACCTTGTAATGTGTGTAGGTCATCAAGAGGTTAGGATCAGTCAGTCCCCGTGCATCATAGCCCGATATGGTAACCTGATCCTGGGGAATGCCCTGATGGAGCAGGAAGGCGCGGGCCCCTTCCGCAGTCCGGAAGGCCGCGCCAGAATTGGGGCCAGAATCCGGAGCACGCAGAGTGATGACCCCACCCTGGTCCGCATCCCACTCGGACGCGAACTGGGCCAGAGCGTCCGCCTGGGTGGTGGAGAGTCCCTGGGCGTGGACGGCGAGCTGGATTTCAGCATCCGCAGGATAGGCGCGTGGCTTGTAGCCATCCAGCACGGTAGGGGGCTTTTCTTCGGCAAGTTTGTTTACGCCAACCGCGGCGCATCCGGTGAGGCAGGCAAGAGATGCCACGAAAGCGGTCATTTTCAGTGATTTCATTCGATCACATACCCATAGGGCCCTTGGTAGGTTTTGCCTGCCATCGGCTGCGGCTTGGACTTGTAGACCTTGTTCAACTGGCCAAGCAGGATGGTCGAGGCATCATCGGCAATGCGCAGGCCGTCCGCGGGTGTCTGGAATTTATCCGGATTGATCGGCTGGACGATATAGGCCGTCACCAAGATCACCAGCTCAGTTTCTCCCGACACGAAGTCCCGGGAGCGGAACAGACTTCCCAGAATGGGGATGGAAGTCGCGCCCGGCAGACCATCAAGGTTTTGTTTCGTGGACTGCGACATCAGGCCAGCAATCATCATGGAGCCGCCGGAGGGTAGCTCGACACTGGTCTCGGCGCGCCGGACGGTCAGGGCGGGAATGGTGAGGGCCGTCGCTGTGGAGGAGCTGCCCATCGTAAAGGCGCCCGTGCTGGACAATTCAGAGACTTCGGTGGTGATCTTCAAGGCGATCCGTCCCGAAGACAGGACGACAGGCGTAAAGCCGAGCCCGACCCCAAAAGGTTTATAGGAGACGGATATCGAGCCTGATACATCCTGGGAGACCGGAACCGGATATTCACCCCCGGCGAGGAATTTTGCGCCTTCGCCGGACACGGTGGTCAGGTTTGGCTCTGCCAGGGTACGGACCATGCCGACCCGCTCGAAGGCTTTTATGGTGGATTCCGCCGAATTGAGACCGGCACTGCCTGCGGTTTGTTGCGTGCTGGCCACGCGTGACGTCCGGCTGACAACATCACAGAGCTGGTCGGCCGGATAGCCACTCCCGCAAGGCACCTGGATTATGGGCTGCTGTTTGGTGTCGAGTTTATAGCCCCCGCTGAGTCCCCCCAGCACGGCGCCATTGACGGCGAAGGTGGCGGCCGACCTCATCAGGTATTGCGGCTCTCCCAGCTGGTTCAGGACCGCGTTCAGGTCAAAGCCCAGCTGCTTGATCACACTGCGCTGCATTTCGACGACGCGGACCTTGAGCATGACCTGGTCCTTTCCGGCTATGCTCAGCATGTTGATCACCTGGTCTTCGCCAGGTGACCCGCCGCCACCCGAGGCAATCGAAGCCTTGGCAATCTTCAGGGCCTTGTCTGCATCAGCCGGAGTGGCGACCAGACCCGACAGGATCAGACTGTTATTGATGGCCTCCACATGAACCTGGGCATTTGGCAGGATACGGTTGATGGTCTGTGTCAGAGATGAAACATCTATATCCACGCGGATATTGAGAGACAGGACACGGCGGCCCGCGGCATCAAAAAAGACGGCGTCAGTGGCACCCAGTTTCTGTCCCATGACGAAGATCCGGCGCGGAGTCCGCAGGACCGTCATGGCAATGCCAGGATTTGTCACAAGCACATCGCGGACATCGACCGGCAGGTCAATCATCGCTGACTTGCCCTGAGGCAGGGCAAGGGATTGCGAAGAACCGCCGGGCGCGGCCAGGTCAATGCGGATCACGCCCGCTGGGGAACCCGTCGACTCGGCCATGGCGGCACGCACCGGCAGGACAGACCAGGCTGCGATTCCTGCAAGGATCAGGAGAAGTCTCGAAACCCTCATCGGAACACCACGTTTGAAGGCTGACCGGCGCGATAGACCGTCAGCGTCTGGGGCGGGGCGGGCTGCATTGAACGGCTACCCGAGGGTCCGGGTCCCGGGCCACCGCCGATATCGGTATAGGCCCGCAGGACCAGTTGCATTTCGCCCTGCATCTTGGCCTGGGAAAGAATGTCTATGTCCTCAGACGGGATTTCCAGAACCGCAACGGTGCCGACCATCGACATGCCCAACTTGCTGGCGAGGGACTTCTGGTCGATAGCCAGAACCCGGACATTGTGCATGAGGGTCTGTGTCGAATAGCTCTTGCCATCGGCACCAAGGCGACTCTGCATGATGTCGACATGATCACCGGGCAGGATGAACCCGCCGGACCCGGTTTCCGCGCTGATCGGAATCGAGAAGGCGCGCATACCCTTGCCTATGATCACGGACATATAGTTGCTGTCGCCGGCCCGTATGACCTTGCCCGCTGTCAGGGGTTCACCGGCAACGATGTCGTCCTTCACGATCGCGCCAACGAAAGACATCATGGCTTTGCCGGGGTCGATCATGTCTTTCGTGGCCTTGCTCGCCTTGTTCGCGACTTCGGCAACAGCTTCGGAAATTGTCTTGGGGGCCTGCTCGGCGGCGGGTTCTGCACCGTCGGTGATCAGGGTCGGGTTAAGGGATTCCACGGGCCAGGGCTGCCAGCCCAGATCTTCCTGGGTCAGACGGGTGCCAACTGGCAGATTCCGTTTGGCGACCAGGACCTGAGCCTTCGGTTTTTCGACCGGGCGGGGAGGGGCTGCGGCCACCACAACGGGTGCCTTGGGGGCCAGCATTTTCTGGACCAGGACGACCAGTCCAATGGCCGCGATCAAAGCGACCCCCAAAACGGCGAGACGAGCCCGGTTCATTTGAGTGCGACCACTTCCCCATTGGAGGGCGATTTCAGCCGTTTCTACCTTTTGGCGAAATCGGCTCGGGTTCACGACTTTCTATCGTTCCCCCGATCATGGGGATGACATGGTTAACATGCCACTAAGGTCAGCTTGAAATTGTGCCCGTAAAGATCTGGATGAGCGCCGATGAGGGATAGGCGAAAAGTGCCCCGGCGGCGATGGCTACACCGTAGGGCACATTCTCTCCGTGGGTGGTCAATCTTGCAAACCAGGCAGGTCCGCCCACAACATAGCGCCTGACCCAGAGCGAACGCATGCCCAGCAGTCCGACGGCAAGCAACCCCCCGGCGACCGCGGTCACGGCGGTGAATTCGATAAAGCTTGGAAAGCCCAGCCAGAAACCCGCAGCCGCAAAGAGTTTCGCATCGCCGCCCCCAATCCAGCCCAGGCCAAACATGACAATGCCGAGGATCAGGGCGATCACGCCGACGCCAACATTCATGCCCAGGGTATGTAGCGGCAATCCCATGGCCAGGGCGGTCGGGAAAAAGGCCAGGCAGGTGCCGAAGGAAATCCAGTTCGGAATTGTGTAGCTGGTCACATCCCTCAATCCGGCAAGGATGACCATGGCTGGGAATACCGAAAGCAGGGCGATCTGCAGCAACTGGATCATGGGTGAACCTTGGTCGACGTTCCGTTTCGCCGGTATTCTGCGGGGTCAGGGTGAACGAAGGATTTAGAATGAAAAAGGCCCCAGCGCATGTGCGCTGAGGCCTGATTTCGCCGGACCGAGGTCCGCAACCCAAGGGTAATCCGGGGGCGTTGACTTCGCCCCGAACCCTCCAGGTCTATTACTGAGGCATAGCCGTGGCGATCTTGTTGAAGGTGCCGGAAACCTTGCCCGACATGGTGTTCATGACGGCGATCAGGGCAACGGCGATCAGCGACGCGATCAGGCCA
>CAIYSH010000477.1 GCA_903928755.1 uncultured Alphaproteobacteria bacterium
AGTCCAAAACCGAAAAGGCCGCCAAGGCCGAAAAGACAGCCGCGAAGACCTTCTTTGACCCGGATATCGCCCGCAAGATCTGGCTGGCAGGGGTTGGAGCCTATGGGCGGGCCTATGATGACGCCACGGATGCAGCGGAAAAATTCGCCGAAAAGGCCAACCATTCCTTTGATGATCTGGTCGCCAAGGGGGAGAAGATCGAGGATGTGATCCGCGCTCGGATTTCGGGCGGAAAGACCGGCAAGAAGGTTGCCCATATGGTCGAGGACTTCACGAAGAAGACCATGGATGTGGCAGAAAGCCGCCGGGCCGCCTTGGATGCCCGACTGGACGATGTGAAGAAGTCCCTGGGCGAATCCTTTGCGCCCTACAATATTGCGGCCCTCAGCCACACCTTGGAAAATCTGACCCTGCAGGTCGAGGTGCTGACGGCCGAAGTTGCTGATCTGAAGGCGAAGAAGGCCGGAAAGTCGGCCAAAACCCCCGAAGTGGGATGAGACCTAGGCCCGGGCAAGTCCGGCCACGGGCAGCATGATCTGGGCCGCCGCGCGGGCAATGCGTTCGCGCGGTGATCCTGCGGCACTTTCCAGGGTCAGTATGCTGGTCTGGAACGCTATGCCCGTGGTGATCTGGTCGGCGAATCCGTCGAGGATTTCCGGCGAGCCGAGCAGGAGGTTCTTTTCCGTCAGGGCGGCCAGGGTCTCCCGCACGGCGGCTCTGATGGTCTTGAGAATGTGACGGGCGTCTTCGGCCAGGTCCGGAGCTGTTCTGGCCAGGGCAGGTTCCCGCCAGAAGAACCGGGCATCCCAGGTCTCTTCCACCAGGATATGGATATGGGTCCAGAGGGTCTCGAGCGCCAGGTCCGGTCCGGCGGCAGCCTCCCCCAAGGCGGCGGCCACCAGGTCGATCTCCGCCCGGTGGCGGTTCATCAGACGGGCAAGAATTTCGGGCTTGCCCCTGAAATGATAATACAGATGCCCGGTGCTGATCCCCATGGCCGTGGCAATGTCCAGGGCCGACTGCCCGCCCACCGCTTCGTCATTGAATACCTCAAGCGCGGCGGCGAGGATCCTGTCGCAGGTCTTCATGGTGACGCATTCCGATTTCCCATGCGGATGCCGGGTGAGCAGGACCGATACCAAGGCTCCAGCCGGCTCGGCATGATCTGGCGCAATGCTGGACGGACATTGTCAATCCGCGAGAGTCCCCATTTGCGCCCTCCGGTGCCTTCGGCCTTGGCTACCGGCGGACGGCCTCCAACCCCGTGATCGGAACCTAGATCGGTTCAGCTGCGATCCGCTTGTCCAGATAGTCACCGACGTGCCGTTCGACATCCGGCAGGTTTTCTGCCCAGAAGTGAGAGGCGCCGTCGACGACCTCATGGTCGATGATGATGCCCTTCTGTGTGCGCAGCTTGGAGACCACACGATCGACTTCAAGTGGAGGAACGACGGTGTCGGCGCTGCCATGCAGGATCAAGCCGGAAGCCGGGCAGGGAGCCAGGAAGCTGAAGTCGTACATGTTGGTGGGCGGTGAAACCGAGATGAACCCATCTGTTTCCGGGCGACGCATCAGCAATTGCATGCTCACCCAGGCCCCGAAGGAATAGCCTGCGACCCAGCATTGTGAAGCCGCAGGGTTTGTGGTCTGCAGCCAGTCAAGGGCGGTCGCGGCGTCCGCCAATTCGCCAATGCCGGAGTCGAACTCTCCCTGGCTGCGTCCGACGCCCCGGAAATTGAAGCGCAGGACCGAGAAGCCGCGCTTCATGAACAGGTGGAACAGCTGGACATTGACCGGGTTGTTCATCTGCCCGCCCGCCTTGGGGTGCGGGTGCATGATCAGGGCAATCGGGGCCGTTTCCGTCTTGCCGGCTGTGTAGCGTCCTTCAATCCGTCCGGCTGCGCCGGTCAAAACCACCTCAGGCATGTCGAACCCTTGAATTGTCCCCATTCGGGTGGGGCGTAATAGTTGACTAAGTGGCTGGGTCTTCCTAAGTGCGTCTTTCAATCAGGACAGCTCAGCGCGAGGCGGCGGCTTTAGCACAGGGCATCTGCAAAACGCTCGAAAAAACCGACTCGGACCCGCAAGCGACATGAGACTCAGCACAAAAGGGCGATACGCGGTCATGGCCATGGCTGATCTTGCCCGTCGCCAGGGGGGATCGAGCGAGGAAAAGGCTGTGTCCCTGGCTGAAATCGCCATGCGCCAGCAGATTTCCCTGTCCTATCTCGAACAGTTGTTCGCCCGCCTTCGCCGTCAGGGACTTGTGCGCAGCCTGCGGGGTCCAGGCGGGGGCTATCTGCTTGCCCGCACGGCCGAGGCCACCTCCATCGCCGAAATTGTCATGGCCGTCGATGAGCCCCTGCGCGCCACGCGTTGCAGCGGCAAGTCAAAGGGTTGCATGCTGAAGGGCGAACGTTGTCTCACCCATGACCTCTGGGAGGAAATGGGCCGCAAGATTGAAGGCTATCTGGCGTCAGTGACCCTGGCTGACGTTGCTCTGGGGCGGTTGGCACCTGAGGCTCAGCTGTCATGAGACCCGGGATCTATCTGGATTTCAATGCCGGGGCCCCGGTGCGACCGGAAGCTGTTGAGGCCGTCACTGCCGCCATGGCCCAGGTTGGCAATCCCTCGTCAGTGCATGGTGCCGGACGGGCTGCCAGAGCCTTGCTGGAATCGGCCCGGACGGATGTGGCGGCCCTGGTCGGCGGCCCGGCATCGACAGTTGTCTTTACGAGTGGGGGCACCGAGGCCAATGCCCTGGCCATTGAAAGCGCGGTGGCCGCAGGATCGCGACGGCTGATCATCAGTGCCATCGAGCATGACAGCGTGATTGAAGCCGCAAGGGCTTCTGGGGTCGTGGTCGACGTCCTGCCGGTTGACCGCCATGGCATCGCAGACCTGGACTGGCTGGCGGCACGGCTGTCGGACCATGAACCGACAGATGGCCGCCCCTTTGTCGCCCTGATGGCGGCCAATAATGAAACCGGTGTGATCCAGCCCGTGCTGGAAGCCTCGGAGCTCGTCAGGGCTCACAATGGCTGGCTGCACGTGGATGCCGTGCAGGCTGCGGGCAGGCTGGCCATGGACAGTCGCAGCGTGCAGGCCGACACCTATGCCGTCTCAGCCCACAAACTGGGTGGCCCTCAGGGGGTCGGGGCCCTGACCTTCGGTCCGAGAGCCAGTCTGGTCCGGCGTCAGCATGGCGGTGGTCAGGAGCGTGGACGTCGGGCCGGGACCGAGAACCTGCCGGGTATTGCCGGGTTCGCGGCTGCGGCTCGGGCTGCCCTGCGTGACCGCGATGACAACAGGGCCTGGCGTGATGGTGCGGTGGCTGACCTCAAGGCTGGGGGCGCCATCGTCATCGGCGAGGCGGCCCGGCGCCTTGATGGAACCCTCTGCCTGGCTTTTCCCGGCTTTCCTGCTGAGCGACAGGTCATGGCCCTGGATCTGGCGGGTGTCATGGTCAGCGCCGGTGCGGCCTGCTCGTCAGGCAAGGTCAAGGCCAGCCATGTCCTTTTGGCCATGGGTCTCGATGACCTGGCAGGTTGCGCCATCCGGGTCAGCGGCGGGTGGTCGACAACGGCAAAGGACTGGGCGGGTTTTGTCGAGGCCTGGCAAGCCATGACATCTTCATACACGGCGCGTCGCGCCAGCGCAGCTTAGGACGACTTGAAATGGCTGCGGTTAAAGACACGGTTGATCAGGTTGAAGGGCTCGAGAAATACGAGCACGGTTTTGTCACGGAGGTGGAACAGGATTTCGCCCCCAAGGGGCTCTCGGCAGACACCATCCGGTTCATATCGGCCAAGAAGGACGAGCCCGAATGGATGCTCGCCTGGCGGCTGGAGGCCTATGAACGCTGGCTGGCCCTGGACGAACCCGACTGGGCCAAGGTCAGCTTCCCGAAGATCGACTATCAGGACAGTTACTACTATGCGGCCCCCAAGACCGGAACCGGGCCTGCCAGTCTTGATGAGGTTGATCCCGAGATCCTGGCAACCTACGCCAAACTGGGCATTCCCCTGCGCGAACAGGAAGTCCTGGCCGGGGTCGTCGGGTCGCCACGCTATGCCGTGGATGCTGTGTTCGACAGCGTCTCGGTGGTGACCACCTTCAAGAAGGAACTGGCGGCGGTCGGGGTCATCTTCTGTCCGATGAGTGAGGCAATCCGCGAGCATCCCGAGCTGGTGAAGCAGTATCTCGGTACGGTCGTGCCGACGTCAGACAACTATTATGCCTGCCTCAATTCCGCAGTGTTTTCTGATGGCAGCTTTGTCTATGTGCCGCCAGGCGTGCGGTGCCCTATGGAGCTGTCCACCTATTTCCGGATCAATGCCGCCCAGAGTGGACAGTTCGAGCGGACCCTGATCATTGCCGACAAGGGGGCCTATGTCTCCTACCTTGAGGGCTGCACGGCCCCAATGCGCGACGAAAACCAGCTGCATGCGGCGGTGGTGGAACTGGTCGTGCTCGATGATGCGGAGATCAAGTATTCCACCGTCCAGAACTGGTATCCGGGCGATCCTGAAACCGGGAAGGGTGGCATCTATAACTTCGTGACCAAGCGGGCCGACTGTCGCGGTGACAGGTC
>CAIYSH010000478.1 GCA_903928755.1 uncultured Alphaproteobacteria bacterium
CGCCATTCCAGACGTCTGCGAAAAAGGCGCGAAGTGTTTCAGCATTGGTCATGGCAGGGCTCCGGGTCTCCCGGCCCTATGAACCCTTTACGGGCGCCTGTCTATATTATCCGGGTAAAATTATCGGATGAGGCAGGATTTCAACGGCTATGCCTGCCGCTCCCAGCATTTTGACTTCAGTCTCCGGGTCTCCGCAGACCAGGCGGATGACCGTCTGGCCGGTCCCGGTCCATCGGGCAATCCGGTCGGGGGGAGAAGCCTCCGGATCGCAGCGTTCGGCGTCCCTGCGAACCATGGCCACGACGCCAGGGTCGGCGCCGGGATCAGCGACCACAATGTCAGCTGCCGAAAGTGCGCGGGCTGCGCGCAGGGTCAGCAGGTCTGAGGGTCCCTCGGCCCGAATGATCTGGACCTTGCCCATCCGGGAGGCCGCTGGATCGGCAAGTTCAGCCTCGAAAAGGCGCCGGGCCAGCGCCATGTCCCCGTCCAGCGCTGCCTTGACCGCCGGGCCGTCCAGAGCCTGACGCAGGAAGCTGCGACGCTCGCCCAGATCGGGAAAGCGCACCTTCACCTGCCCCTGAAAGCTGGCCAGCAGGGCGGCGGCCCGACCGGCACCTTCCGGGACCTTCTGTTCGATGTCATTGCGCAGGCGGGCAGCCAGGGTCGGCGAGCCACCGCCGGTGCCAACGGCGGCGACCACGCTGCCCCTGTCGATCACCGCCGGAGTCGTGAAGTCGCACATGGCCGGACGGTCGGTCACATTGACCAGAGCGCCTGCCGAGCGGGCCAGAGCCGCTGCCGACTTCATGGCACCGTCCTCGCCGTCGGCGATGAAGACCAGCCGGGCACCTTGATAGGTTTCTGTCTTGCCGCCATCCTCGGCTGAACAGCGGCGGACCTCGGCTGGCGAACCTTCGAACAGCCGGGCCTTGGCCTCTGCCCCTTCGCCATCGCCGACGATGACTATGACAGCCCCCCTCAGGGGGAAGAAGGCGGGAAAGACGTCCACGGGTAATCCTGGGGTTTCAGTTCAGGGTCTTCATATAGGCAATCAGCGCTGCACGGTCAGCGGCAACCGGCCAGCTACCCGGCATGCGCGTGCCCGGCGCAAATTTTTTCGGGGCGCTCATGAAGGCGTCGAGGTTTTCGTCCGTCCAGGTTCCGGATTTGCCCTTGAGGGCCTCGGAGAAGGCATAGTCAGGCAAAGCGGCAATGGCGCGTTTCGATACCCCGACCAGACTTGGCCCGCTCAGTGAGCTCTTCTGCAGGTGGCAGGTCTTGCACTGCAGCTGGAAAATCTTCTGGCCATCTGCTGCCGCAGCACCTGACGTCAGGGCCAGGAGGCTTATGGATCCAAGAACGAGGGCTCTGAACATGGCGGGCTCCGGGCTGGTTGCATCCGCAGCCTAGCCGTCGCGGGTCCATATCGCGACGGAAAATCAGGTCTGGTCTCCCCATCACGCTTCAGGGGGCGATTTTTCCTGAACGGGCCCCTAGCCCTTGCAGACTGAACACTGTTAGGATTTTCCAACCCAATGGTTCCGGAAGGGATGATGCAATGGCGACGACGCTCGATATCAACGGAAAGTCGGTGGCGGTCAGCGCCACTTCGGAAACCCCCCTGTTGTGGGTCTTGAGGGATGAAGCGGGTCTGACCGGCTCCAAGTTCGGCTGCGGCATCGGCCAGTGTGGTGCCTGCACCGTGCTGGCGGATGGCACCCCCATCCGGTCCTGCTCGGTCCCCATTGCCAGCCTGGCCGGGGTCAAGATCGCCACGATTGAAAGCCTGGGCGGTGCCCATGCCCTGCAGCAGGCCTGGGTAAAGCACGATGTGCCCCAGTGCGGATACTGCCAGTCCGGTCAGCTGATGAGCGCTGCCGCCCTTCTGGCCAGCAATCCCAAGCCCACTGACGCCGACATTGACGCCGCCATGGATGGAAACATCTGCCGCTGCGGTGCCTATCAGCGCATCCGCGCTGCCATCAAGGACGCTGCCGGTCTCGGTGACGCCTCAGAAACCGCCAAGGCATAGGGGAGGTCATCATGAACGCACCTGTGAATTCCAAAGATCTGAAAACCGGCTCCACCCGTCGTGAACTGGTGGTCGGTGCCACCCTGGTGGGCGGCGCCCTGCTGGTGGGCTGCGGCCCGGGCGACATACTGGCCGTGGGCGCCAAGGCTGACTTCGGGGCCTTCGGGCCTTTCATCAAGATCGCCGCCGACGGCGCCGTCACGGTGATTTCCAAGCACATCGAATTCGGCCAGGGCAATCATGCAGGCCTCGCCGCCATTGTCGCCGAAGAGCTGGACGCCGACTGGAGCAAGGTCACGGTCGAACAGGCCGCTGCGAACGCCAAGGTCTATGCCAATCTCGGCATGGGCGTACAGGGCACGGGCGGTTCCACCGCCATCGCCAACAGCTGGATGCAGCTGCGCAAGGCTGGTGCCTCGGCCCGGGCCATGTTTGTCGACGCTGCCGCTGCGAAATGGAGCCTTCCCGCCGCTGAAATCACCGTCAAGGACGGCGTGGTCTCTCACGCAAAGTCCGGCAAGTCCGCTGGCTTTGGCGACCTTCTGGCCGATGCCGCCATCATGAAGCCTCCTGAAACGCCGACCCTGAAGGACCCCAAGGCCTTCACCCTGATCGGCACGGACCGGGTCCGTCGAAAGGACTCCCAGGCCAAAAGCGATGGCACGGCCCGCTTCACCCAGGACGTTCAGCTTCCCAACATGCTCACCGCCATGGTCGCCCACGCACCCCGGTTCGGTGCGACAGTAGCCAGTTTTGACGCCACCGAGGCCAGGAAGGTCCCGGGCGTGGTCGACGTCTTCCAGATTCCCACCGGCGTCGCCGTGGTCGCCGACAACACCTATGCCGCAAAGGCGGGCCGTGAGGCCCTGAAGGTTACCTGGGACGAGTCAAAGTGCCAGAAGCACAGCTCCGACAAGCTGACGGCCGACTATACCCAATGGGCTGCGGGCAAGGGCACCTTGCCTGAAAAGACCCCCTGGCAGGCCTTTGAGACCCGGGGCGACGCCACAAAGCCGACAGAAGGCCAGATCTTCGAAGCGGCCTATGATTTCCCCTTCCTGGCCCATGCCACCATGGAGCCCATGAACTGCGTGGCCGAGATCGGCGGCGGCAAGAACAAGCTGACCTTCGGCTCGCAGATCCCGACCGTGGATCAGCTCAATACCGCCAAGATCGTCATGACCCTGCCTGGCAAGGTCGAGATCGAGACCCTGTTCGCGGGCGGCTCCTTCGGCCGTCGCGGCAACTTCCAGTCCGACTATGCGGTGGAATGCGTGCACATCGCCAAGAAGGTTGGCGGCGGACGGCCGGTCAAGCTGGTCTGGACCCGGGAAGACGACATGACGGCCGGCTATTTCCGGCCCCTGACCCACCACCGCGTGAAGATCGTGACGGACAAGGATGGCTATCCGGTCTCCTGGACCCACCGCGTTGTCACCCAGACCCTGATGAAGGGCTCGCCCATGCCGACCAAGGGCGTGGATGAGACGACGGTGGAGGGGACCAAGGGTTCGCCCTATCTCAAGGCCACCCCGGTGGTGGATGCCCAGGTTCTCTTACCCGACCTGGACGTTCCGGTCCTGTGGTGGCGCTCGGTGGGCGCGACCCATACCGCTTTTGTCATGGAGCACACCATTGACCAGCTGGCCCGCAAGGCCGGCAAGGATCCGGTGGCATACCGCATGGCCATGTATGAGAAGGCTGGTGCCACGCGTCACATGGCCGTCCTGAAACTGGCGCTGGAAAAGGCCGGTCCGGTAACCCCGGGCTGGTCACGCGGCGTGGCCGTCCACGAAAGCTTCGGCACCGCCGTGGCCCAGGTGGCGGAAGTCAAGCTGGTGGACGGGGTTCCCAAGGTCGGCCGCGTTGTGGCCGCCGTGGATTGCGGCATCGCCATCGCCCCCAACCAGATCGCCGCCCAGATGGAAGGCGGCATCTGCTATGGGCTGTCAGCGGGCCTGTTCGGTCGGGTCAGCCTCAAGGACGGCGCGGTCGAGCAGACCAATTTCGACACCTACCGCGTCCTGCGCAACTCCGAAGCGCCCCACGTGGAAACCCACATCCTGCCGTCGGGCAATGCGCCGACCGGCGTGGGTGAACCGGGGGTTCCGGTCATCGCGCCTGCGGTAGCCAATGCCATCCTGGCGCTGAACGGTCAGGCGACGAATAGTCTGCCGATGGTGAAAGCTTAGAGATGGAGGCGGGGGCTGAGCGATCGGCCCCCTTCCTCCCTGACTGGATTTTGTCGGCGATCTCTGTTACATGACCAACTAAATGGTCAGGAGGAAGCTATGGACGCCGTCAACCTAGCCGACGCCAAGGCCCACTTGAGTGAACTAGTGGATCGTGTCGTTCAGGGGGAGTCTATTGAGATTACTCGGCGTGGTCGTCCAGTCGCCAAACTCATAGCCGCCAAAGCGCCTCGAAAATCGATTGACCCTTTGGCCCTTGCGGCCTTCACGTCGGGTCTGCCGCCGCAATCGCAAAGCGCTGAAGACCTAGTGCGGTCACTCCGTGAGGGTGACCGCTACTAGTGTTTTATCTCGACACCTCTGTGATCGTTGCAGCCCTATCCAATGAAGGCATGACGCCCAAGGTTCAGACCTGGCTCGGCCTGCAGGATCCCGCGAACCTGCTGATCAGCGACTGGACAATTACCGAAATGTCTTCGGCCCTGGCCTTAAAGGTTCGGACCGGCCAGCTGACCTTGGACCAGCGTGCCGTGGCCTTGGGTCATTTCAACCGCCTGGTGGCCGAGAGTTTCAACATAGCGCCGGTGCAAAGCTCGCAATTTCGGGCGGCGGCGCGCTTTACCGATCAACATGCGCTTGGCCTGCGAGCTGGGGACGCCCTCCACCTTGCGGTGGCGGCTGAACATGGTGCAGTCCTGATCACTCTGGATCAGGCGCTGGCCAGGGCGGGGCCGGAACTGGGGACACCGGTCGAGTTGTTGCGAGCTTAGCCGGAGGGCTAGGTCCCCAAATCTCCCTGCACATCCACGTCAAATAGCACGCCGTTGCCCTTTGACTCCACCTGAACCAAACGGTCGCCTAGCCCTTTCAGAACAGCCCGGGCGCCCGTATCGCCCGTTAGGTTATGGAGCTCAGGAATAAGGTCTTTGCCAATCAAGGCTGGATGCCCCCGCTGGCCCTGGAAACACGCCGCTGCGGCAGGGGCGCCTGCCTCCACCGCCTCCATCAAGGGCTGGAAGATTGTCGCCGGGATCCTCGGCATGTCGCCCAGCAGAACGAAGACGGCCTTGGTGTCATCAGGCAAAGCGGCGGCGGCGGTTCTTAAGGAGGCGCCCATGCCCTCGGCATAGTCCTTGGCCTCGACAATCCTCAGGCGATCCGTAGCGCCAAGGCGCTCAGCGCAGGCGTGGACAACCGCGGCGACTCTCACGCTGTCGGCCCCGGTGACCACGGTCACGGAACGAACCGGCGCGGCAAGAGCCGTGGTCAGGGCGGCCTCGATCAATAGGCCGTCGCCATAGGGCGCCAGCAGCTTGCCGCCGCCGAACCGGCTGCCGGTTCCCGCCGCCAGAAGGATCGCCTCGACCTCTGTCATCCGTCCGCCTTTGCCTCTATGTTATGTCTGCCATGACGCCGTTTGACGCCGCATCTTCTCAAGCACGGCCCGCCCTGATCGACGGGTTCGGGCGCACCGTGACCTATTTGCGCGTGTCCGTCACCGACCGCTGTGACCTGCGCTGTGTCTATTGCATGGCCGAGCACATGACCTTCCTGCCCAAGGCCGAGGTTCTGACCCTTGAGGAGCTGGACAGGATCGCTTCCGGATTTGTGGCGTTGGGGGTGCGCAAGCTGCGGATCACCGGTGGCGAGCCCCTGGTCCGCAAGGGTGTCATGGGCCTGATCAACAGCCTGTCGCGCCATCTGAAGTCGGGTGCCCTGGACGAGCTGACCCTGACCACCAATGGCACCCGCCTTGTGGAATTTGCGCCCCAGCTGGCGGCAGCGGGCGTCAAGCGGATCAATGTGTCCATGGATACACTGAAGCCCGCCCTGTTTCGCACCCTGACCCGCGGCGGGGACCTCGCCAAGGTCATGGCCGGGATTGAGGCGGCCCAGGCGGCAGGCATCAAGGTCAAGATCAATGCCGTGGCCCTCAAGGACGACAACGCCGCTGAGCTGGCCGATCTGGTCGCCTGGGCCCACGAGCGGGGCGCCGACGCCACCCTGATCGAGGCCATGCCCATGGGCGAGATCGAGGTCGACCGTTCGGACCAGTTCCTGTCGCTGAAAGATGTGCGCCGGACCTTTGAGAGCTTCTGGACCCTTACCGACATTGACCATGTGACCGGCGGGCCGGCCCACTATGTGCGGGTGGAAGAAACCGGTGGCCGCCTGGGCTTCATCACGCCGTTGAGCCACAATTTCTGTGAGGCCTGCAACCGGGTGCGCCTGACCTGCACCGGCACCCTGCACACCTGCCTTGGTCGGGAGGATGCCTCGGACCTGCGGGCCGTAATCCGGGCCGGGGCCGATGATCAGGCCCTGGCCGCCGCCATCCGTCTGGCGGTTGACGCCAAGCCAGAGGGGCACGATTTCCAGATTGTCCGCAATTCGGCCCCGGCCGTGGCGCGGCACATGTCCACCACGGGGGGCTGATCTTGGCCCGGGTCCTGCTGTTTGGCGCGCTGAGTGATCTCGCCGGATGGCGGGAAAAGACCCTTGAGGCAAACTCTGTCGGTGATCTCCGTCGTCAGCTTGCGGCGGGGGATGCCGCCCTTGGTGGGGCCCTAGACGGCCCCGGGGTCCAGGTGGCCGTGGACCAGACGATTGTCCGCCATGATGCGGCCCTCACGGCAGACTCTGAAGTGGCCTTCCTGCCCCCGATGAGTGGCGGATGATCCGGTTGACCGACACCGAATTTGATCCCGGCATCCTGTTGGGTGACTTCTGTCGCGGCCGGACCGAAACCGGCGCTGTGGCCAGTTTTGTCGGCCTGGCCCGGGCCGAGGGTGGGTCGGCGGCCGTACTGGAACTGGATGCCTATCCCGGCTTTACGGAGGCACAGATCGCCCGGCATGTGACGGCGGCCCAGACGCGGTTCGACCTGCAGGATGTACTGATCGTCCATCGCACGGGCGCGATCACCCCCGGTCAGCCCATCGTCTTCGTGGCCACCGCTGCGCCCCATCGCCGGGCAGCCTTTGAGGCCTGCGACTTCCTGATGGATTACCTGAAAAGCCGGGCACCCTTCTGGAAGAAGGAAACCGGCCCGGACGGTGCCCGATGGATCGAGCCCCGACCGCAAGACCTTACCGACCTCGCCCGATGGGAGACACCATGAACGCCTTCACCCCCGGTGGTCACATTGACCAGTCCGCCCAGATTGTCCCGGTTCGTATCGCCGTCCTCAGTGTTTCCGATACCCGGGACGAGGAGACCGACACCTCCGGCCACGTCCTGGCCAAGCGGATCACCGACGCCGGGCACCATCTGGCGGCCAAGACCATCGTCAAGGACGAGGTCGGCCAGATCCGTGAACAGATCAAGGCCTGGGTTGCTTCAGGGGATGTGGACGCCATCATCACCACAGGCGGCACGGGCATTACCGGCCGGGATGTAACGCCCGAGGCTGTGGAGCCCCTGTTTGACAAGAAGATCGACGGCTTTTCCGTGGTCTTCCATCTGGTCAGCTATCAGTCGGTAGGCCTGTCCACCCTGCAGAGCCGGGCGACGGCGGGCCTGATTGGCGGGGTCTTCGTCTTCTGCCTGCCAGGGTCGAACGGCGCGGTGAGGGACGGCTGGGACAAGGTCATCTCCGCACAGCTCGACAGCCGCCACGGCCCCTGCAACATGGTCGAACTCATGCCCCGTCTTCTCGAAAAATGAGCGGCCTGACCCACATTGACGAGAGCGGCCGCGCCCACATGGTGGACGTATCCGGCAAGGCGGTAACGGCCCGGGAGGCCCTTGCAGAGGGCTTTGTCCGCATGTCCGAAGAGACCCTGGCCCTGGCCCTCAGCGGCGATGCCAAGAAGGGCGATGTCCGCGCGACGGCCGAGATTGCGGGCATCATGGCGGCGAAGAAGACCTCGGACATCATCCCCCTCTGCCACCCCCTGGCCATCACGAAGGTCGAGGTGCGCGTCTCGCCCGCCGAAGGCGGTCTGGCGGTGAGCGCGCGGGTCAAGACCTCAGGCCAGACCGGGGTCGAGATGGAGGCCCTGACAGCGGTCTCGGTCGCCTGCCTGACGGTCTATGACATGCTGAAAGCGGCCGACAAGGCCATGAC
>CAIYSH010000479.1 GCA_903928755.1 uncultured Alphaproteobacteria bacterium
ACCGGCGGTCTGCCGCGGGTTGCTGAACTGTTCGAAGCTCGTCGTCCGAAGGACTGCGCGGTCATCGCCGAAATGGATGGTCGTGTGGAATTCGGGCGCGACTACAAGAACAAGCGCCGCATCAAGATCACCCCGGAAGATGGCGGCGAACCCGTCGAATTCCTGATCCCCAAGGGCAAGCACATCGCCGTCCACGACGGTGACATCATCCGCAAGGGTGAGTACCTGATCGACGGCAACCCGGATCCGCACGACATCCTGCGCATCTTGGGCATTGAAGCCCTGGCCGAATTCCTCGTGGACGAGATCCAGGAAGTCTATCGTCTGCAAGGCGTGCCGATCAACGACAAGCACATCGAGACCATCGTGCGCCAGATGCTGCAGAAGGGCGAGATCATCGAGCCCGGCGACACCGGCCTGCTGCGTGGCGACCACCTCGACATGCCTGAAATCCTTGAGGAGAACGCCAAGGCGGAAGCCCGCGGCGGTCGTCCGGCCATCACCCAGCCGGTCCTCCTGGGCATCACCAAGGCTTCGCTGCAGACCCGCAGCTTCATCTCGGCCGCGTCCTTCCAGGAAACGACCCGGGTGCTGACCGAGGCTTCGGTGCAGGGCAAGACCGATACCCTCGAAGGCCTGAAGGAAAACGTGATCGTGGGCCGTCTGATCCCCGCGGGCACCGGATCCTATCTGCGCAGCCTCCAGCGCATCGCCGCCAAGCGCGACGAAGCCCTCTCCGCCAGCCGCGAAGAGGCCATGGAGCCCCTGCCGGACATCATCGCTGTGGAAGCCGAAGCCGAAAACGCCGAAGCCTAAACGTCGAAACCTTCGCAAGAAGACCAGCGGCCCGGGAGCAATCCCGGGCCGTTTGTTTGCCTGACAGGGATTTGCTCTGAGTGTATCAGGCACGGATGATCGGTGACCCCTAGTCGAGGCGCCAGGGTCGTCGCTACAACTGGCGCAGGGATTCTCCCTCGGAACCTGCGAACCATGCTGTCCTGGATCTACCTGAATTTCGGCCAGGTCTGGGGACCGCTGCGCCTGTTCAATTCGTTCTTTTTCCTGTCGGCCACCGGATTTGCCCTGAGCACACTGGCAACATGGGTGCTGCTTCCCAAACTCTGGGGGCGGTTGCCGACAGACAAGGGTCGGGCTTTTGCGGTGAATGCCGAACTCAGCGTCGGCAAGCCCGTCAGCGCAGGCCTGATCTTTGTGACCCTGTTCTGCGTAGCCTCTGTGCTGTTCGTGCCATTCGGCGCGAGGTGCCTCTACACCATCCCCATCATCCTTGCGGCCATGGTGGTGGGGTATTTCGACGACAGGCGGGGGGGATTCAATGAGTATCAGCTTGCCGGCTTTGATCTGCTGATCGCCGTCGCGGCGGCCCTGGTCATCTGCGGTCTCCATGACACACTGATCTGGCTGCCCGGGTGGAAGGCCAGTCTGTCCCTGAGCCCCTGGCTGTCGATTCCCCTCGCGACCGGGATCATCTGGGTTTCCATCAACGCCACCAACTGCAGCGACGGTGTGGATGGCGTTTCGGGAAGTCTTGCCGGTACGGCGATCATGATCCTGGGGGGTCTGCTCTATACTGTCATCGGCAATGCCGTCGTTGCCGGGCACCTTTCCATCCCGGTGAACAGGGAGGGTGCCAACTGGGCCATCATGGCGTTTCTGATGGTGGGCTGCCTGGCCGGCTATCTCTGGTACAATGCCGCCCCCAGCCTGGTTCTGATGGGGGACTCAGGCTCCCGTCCGCTGGGCCTGCTGATCGGCATGCTGGTCGTAGCCACCAACAATCCGACCTTCATCGTCCTGACAGCCTCAGTGATCCTGCTCAATGGTGCCACGGGCCTCGTAAAGGTGGCCCTGTTGCGATTCTTCGGCCTCAAGATCCTCGGTGGGATCCGCTTTCCGCTCCATGATCATTGCCGCAAGGAACTGGGCTGGTCCAACACCCAGGTGCTGGTCCGGTTCCTGATGGTACAACTGGGCCTGTCAGCCCTGCTGGTCATTCTTGTGCTGAAGATCCGGTAGATCGCTGGAGCGCTAGAAGGGAATTTTCACAGTCCCCCAGTTTGCCTGGGTGTCGCCCGGTCTCCCGGGGGCCATCTGATTTCGCTTGAGCGCGGCTTCAGCTGAAACATCAGTATTGCCCATTCCGACGGGAACCGCATGACTGCGCCATGCGTTTCCAGGTGCTGCGGCCTTGTCAAACGCGGCCTGCTTGTCCCGGGCCATGCCATTGCCGAGATAGTTGGCATTCCGGGCACCTGCCGCCAGTCGGGCTTCGCAGATGTCCCTGGCCTCGCGGCTCAGGCCCGGCAGGCCTGGCGGATTGCAGCCCACGCCGCCATTACGCAGGGCCTGACCCAGCTGATCCGCCGTAATGGTCGTCAAGGGGGGCTGGGTCGGTTGATGCATCAGGCCTGGGGCTTGGGGCAGAACCAGGGGCGGAAGGTCCTCCGGCACCCGGGGATGGTCTGCCTTGCGGATCTTAATCACGGCTGGAACCCGCCGAACCTGTTCCGGAGACGTCAGAAAGCGGGGCAGGACCGTGACGGCGAAGAGGGTATCTGGCACCGGGAAAAGGGTCTCCCGGCCACGATGAAGGGCAAGGCCCGTGAGGATCACGGCATGAAAGGCCAGGGAAACAATGGCGATCGCCGCCCTCTGAACAGTCCTCTCCTGTGCCATCGTCCCCTCGTATGATTGTGGCCAAGGTGCTGGAAGCCCGGGGCGAAATCGTGGCCGCAAAGCGACAAACGAGGAATCGCAGCCACAATTGCCAGACATGACGCCGCTGCCGTTGACGCCAAGGCCCTTCACGAGTATGAACCGCGCTCTTTTCGAGGCCGGGAGTCATCCCTGGTCCTGATGAACGGCTCTCCCTTCGGGGCGGGCGAACCCGCCGGGGCCCAGGCGTCGGCGTGTTTTTGCGTTCATTAAGGACGGTCTCGAGACCGAGAACAACAAAAACCCCAATTGAAGCGCCTCGGCCAAACGGCACACGCTTCCAGAGCAGAGATTAGATGCCAACAGTCAACCAGCTCATCCGCAAGCCCCGGCAGGACAAGCCGTCGCGCAACAAGGTTCCGGCCCTGAAGGGCTGCCCCCAGCGCCGTGGCGTTTGCACCCGCGTCTATACGACCACGCCGAAGAAGCCGAACTCCGCGCTTCGTAAGGTGGCCAAGGTGCGTCTCACCACAGGCTTCGAAGCGCTGTGCTATATTCCCGGCGAAGGCCACAATCTGCAGGAGCACTCCGTTGTGCTCATCCGCGGGGGCCGCGTGAAGGACCTTCCCGGCGTGCGTTATCACATCCTGCGCGGCGTGCTCGACACCCAAGGGGTGAAGGACCGCAAGCAGCGTCGTTCGCTCTACGGCGCCAAGCGTCCTAAGTAAGGAAAAGAAACATGTCCCGCCGCCGTCGCGCCGAGAAACGTGAAGTTCTGCCGGATCCGAAGTTCGGAGACCTCACTGTCACAAAATTCATGAACTACGTGATGTACGAAGGCAAAAAGGCCGTTGCAGAAAACATTCTGTACGGTGCCTTCGACATTCTGGAAGCCAAGCGCAAGGATCAGGGTCCCCTGGAAACCTTCCACTCGGCCCTGGAAAACGTCGCCCCCGGGATCGAAGTCCGGTCCCGTCGGGTCGGCGGTGCTACCTATCAGGTGCCCGTCGAAGTTCGTCC
>CAIYSH010000480.1 GCA_903928755.1 uncultured Alphaproteobacteria bacterium
CGGACCGGCACCGGCACTCTTGGGGTGTTCGGTCGACAGATGCGCTTTGACCTCAGCAAGGGGTTTCCCCTGCTGACGACCAAGAAGCTGCACCGCAAGTCAATCATACTGGAGCTGCTGTGGTTCCTGCGCGGCGACACCAATGTGAAGTGGCTACAGGACCAGGGGGTCAGCATCTGGGACGAGTGGGCCGCGCCGGATGGCGAGCTCGGCCCCGTCTATGGCAGGCAGTGGCGATCCTGGACCGCCCCCGACGGCCGGGTCATTGACCAGATTTCCAACGTCGTCGCCGCGCTGAAATCCAATCCCGACAGCCGACGACACATCGTTTCGGCATGGAATCCGGCGGATGTAGACGACATGGCCCTGCCGCCCTGTCACTGCCTGTTCCAGTTCTATGTGGCCAATGGGCAATTGTCCTGCCAGCTGTATCAGAGGTCGGCCGATGTTTTCCTGGGCGTGCCCTTCAACATCGCCTCATATGCCCTTCTGACCATCATGATGGCCAAGGTGGTCGGACTGGAACCCGGGGAATTCGTTCACACCCTTGGGGATGCTCACCTGTATCTCAACCATCTTGATCAGGCCCGGGAACAGCTGCAACGCACCCCCCTTCCGCTCCCGACCCTGGAAATTGCCGACAGGGCTGACCTGTTTGCCTTCACCTATGAAGACTTCAAGCTTCGGGGCTACAAGGCTCACGACAGGATCGCTGCGCCGATCGCGGTCTGAGTCGGCCCCGCCCGGGGTGGTATTCCTGCAGTTCAAGGCCAAGTTCATGCCCCAGCCCATCCTCACCGCCGGTCCCATTGCCCGCGCCCGCAATGGCGTGATCGGCAGGGCAGGTGGCCTGCCCTGGAAGCTCAAGACCGACCTGGCCAATTTCCGGGCCGTGACCATGGGCAAGCCGGTCATCATGGGTCGCAAGACCTGGGACAGCCTGCCCAAGCGCCCCCTGGTGGGCCGGACCAACATCGTGCTGTCCCGGGACGGGGCTTTTGCCCCCCCAAACTGCGTTGTCTGTGAAGACTTCAGCGAAGCGGTGTCCATCGCCAAGGAACAGGCAGATGACGACGACCGGGACGAGATCTGCGTCATCGGCGGGGTCTCCCTGTTCGAAATGGCCCTGCCCCGGGCGCGGAGGATCTATCTGACCGAGGTCCATGCCGATGTGGAAGGCGATGTCTTTCTCAAGGGCTTTGACGAAAGCCAGTGGCGGGAAGTCCGGGCGCACGACTACCCTGCTGGCGAGGATGACGACTTTCCCTTCACCCTGCGGGTTCTCGAGCGGAAATAGGAAAATCGGGCAGCAAGGCGAAAAGGCCCTTGTTTTCCCCCTTGGTCATCAGGCCATAGTGCGCCACACGAACCGGACGGACAGCAGGACCCGGTCGGCAGGAGGACGCGCATGGACATTCAACTGATCGCCGAGGACTTCCAGTTCCCGGAAGGCCCCATAGCCATGAATGACGGCTCGGTGATCCTCACCGAGATCAAGCGCCAGACCCTGACCCGGGTGACCCCGGACGGAAAAAAGGAAATTCTGGTAGAGACCGGTGGCGGCCCGAACGGGGCAGCGATCGGCCCCGATGGCGCGATCTACATCACCAATAACGGCGGCTCCTTCGAGTGGCTGGACAATCAGGGCATGACCATTCCGGGCCCGACCCCGCCCAGTCATGTGGGCGGCATGATCCAGCGCTTTGATCTGGCGTCCGGCAAGCTGACCACCCTCTATACCGAGTGTGAGGGCAAGCGGTTGATCGGCCCCAATGACCTGGTGTTCGACAAGCAGGGTGGGTTCTGGTTCACCGACCACGGCTGCTCCACGCCGGAAGGCCGCAAGTTCGGTGCGCTCTACTATGCGAAGACCGACGGCAGCCACATCAGCCGCCAGCGGGACCACATCATTTCCCCCAATGGGGTTGGTCTCTCGCCGGACGAAAAGACCGTCTATGCCGCCGACACCCAACTGGGTCGTCTCTGGGCCTTCGACATTGCAGAGCCCGGCGTTCTGGGCCCTGCCCCCGCCTTTGCCCCGGGCCGGGTGGTGAAGAACCTGGAAGGCTTCCAGTTGCTCGACAGCCTGGCCGTCGAGGCTGGTGGCAAGGTCTGCGTGGCTACCATCATCAATGGCGGGATCACCGCCTTCGACGAAGACGGCTCCATCGAGCACTATCCCTTCCCGGACCTGATTGTGACCAATATCTGCTTTGGCGGGCCGGACATGAAGACGGCCTGGATCACCGCCTCGGCCACGGGCAAGCTGTTCAAGGCGACCTGGCCCCGTCCAGGTCTGAAGCTGAACTTCAATGCCTGATCAACGGGAAGCCCTGATCACCGAGAGCTTCGAGATCGCCGCAGACCTCTGCGAGGATCTGACGCCGATCGTCTATGCCCGGCTCTTCGCCGAACATCCGGACATGGAGCCCCTGTTCTGGCGAGATAAGAACCATCAGGTGAAGGGCGAAATGCTCAGCCGGGTGATCAGCGCCATCCTGGATTTCGCCGGGGAGCGGCTCTACGCCGCCACCATGATCCAGTGCGAAGTCATTACCCACGAGGGCTATGACGTGCCCCCAGACGTCTTCGCTGTTTTCTTCGGGACCGTGCGCAAGACCTTGCGGGACGTGCTGGCCGAGCGATGGACCAAGGCCATGGACGAGGCCTGGGATGGTCTTCTGATTGATCTGAATTTTTACGTCACGCACCCGGATCAAAGTCAGACCATACCGGCCTGACGCGGGGCGTGACCCAAAGTTATTAGCACGCTGAAAACAGCGGTTGGGAGTGAGAGATATGGGTTGGAATTTCGGCGATATTCTTGACGCTGTGGGACCTGAGCTGCCGCCGGAGGCCCCGGCCTTCATCCATGGCGAGCGCCTCGTCACCTGGGGTCAGGCCAACAAGATCACCAATAATGTGGCGCGGGCCCTGATCGCCCGGGATGCCAAGCCGGGCGACAAGATCGCCATCTACATGCGTAACCGGCCCGAATACCTGATGGCCGTGGCCGCCGGCTGGAAGGCCCGCCTGACCCATGTCAACGTCAACTACCGTTATACCCCGCAAGAGGTCTGGTACATTTTCGACAATTCCGATGCCCAGACCGTGGTCTATTCGTCGGAATTCCGCGATGCCATCACCGAGATCCGCCCGCGTCTGCCCAATGTGAAAAACTGGGTCGAGGTCAGCGATACCGGCGAGGTCGCGCCTTTTGCGCAATCCTTCGCCGCATTGGGCGAGGAAGGTAATGGCGGGCCGCTCGACATTGTCCGTTCGGGCGAAGACCAGTTCTTCATCTATACGGGCGGCACAACAGGCATGCCCAAGGGCGTCATGTGGGCCCACGAGGACCTGCGCGAAATCACCCTGCAAGGTGCCCGCCTGATGGGGCCAGTGCCCGAGACCCTCGAGGAACTTGCCGCCTTTGTCCGTCAGGTTGGACCAGGGGGCCGCATCCTGCCTGCCCCGCCCCTGATGCATGGCACCGGCCTGCTGAGCGGCATGAACACCATGATGGCCGGAGGGTGTGTCATAACCCTGACCGGCCAGACCTTCGACCCCATCGAAATGCTGGAAGCCATCCACAAGCACAGGCCGACCTCTCTGGTGATTGTCGGCGACTCCTTCGGCAAGCCCCTGCTCAATGCGCTCAATGCTGCGCCAGGCAAGTACGACCTTTCCAGCGTCATCGGCGTGGTGTCGTCTGGTGTCATGTGGAGCCATGAGGTCAAGGCGGGCCTGCTGGAGCACATGCCAGGCGCAATGCTGAATGACGCCTTCTCGTCTTCCGAAGCCCTGGGCATGGGCAATTCGGTGATGGCCAAGGGCCAGGAAGTGCAGACTGCCAAGTTCATGCTGGGTGGCCGCTGCAAGGTATTCGACGAAAACGACAATCCCGTGGAGCCGGGCTCCGGCGTGCCGGGCATTGTGGCCATCGGCCCGCCCAATCCCGTTGGCTATTACAAGGACGAGGAAAAGTCAGCCCGGACCTTCAGGGTCATTGGGGGGGTACGGTATTCGATTCCGGGAGACTGGTGCATTGTCGAGGCCGACGGTACCCTGACCCTGCTGGGCCGGGGCTCAGCCTGCATCAATACCGCCGGCGAGAAGGTCTTCCCCGAAGAGGTGGAAGAAGCCCTGAAGACCCATGCCTCCGTCGAAGATGCCCTGGTCATTGGCCTGCCCGATGAGAAGTGGGGTCAGTCGGTGACCGGCGTGGTGCGTCTGGCCGAAGGTGCAAGTCTGGACGAGGACGCCGTCCGCGCCCATGTCCGAAAGTCCCTGGCGGGTTACAAGACTCCAAAGCGGATCTTCGTGACCACAGAAGTCATCCGCGCCAGCAATGGCAAGGCCGACTATCCGACCGCCAAGCGGATCGCTGAAGCCGCAATCGCGGTGGGTTAGAAATGCGGGAGGAGGCCCTCTGGACCTCCTCCCTGATCCCTCAGGCCAGATCGAACCGGTCGGCGTTCATGACCTTGGTCCAGGCCGCGACAAAGTCGCCGTAGAACCGGTCAGCAGCATCGTCCTGGGCATAGACCTCGGCGATGGCCCGCAGCTGGGAGTTCGAGCCGAAGGCCAGGTCAACCCGGCTGGCGGTCCAGCGGACGGCCCCGGTTTCCCGGTCTCTGCCCTCAAAGCGGTTGCGGGCAACCGGGGTCCAGGCGACCGACATGTCCACAAGACCCATGAAGAAGTCATTGGACAGGACCCCGGGACGATCGGTGAACACACCCTCGGCGGCCTGGCCGTGGTTGGCACCGAGAACGCGCAGCCCGCCGACCAGCACCGCCATTTCAGGTGCACTGAGCCCCAGCAATTGCGCGCGGTCCACCAGCTGGGCTTCCGGTGGCAGGCTGAAGGCCCGGGCTTCGTAATTACGGAAGCCGTCCGTCAGAGGCTCAAGGACTTCGAAGGATTCGGCGTCCGTCTGGTCCTGGGTGGCGTCGGTCCGGCCCGGCGTGAAGGGAACCTGGATCTCGCGACCTGCCGCGCGGGCAGCGGCTTCAATCCCTGCAGATCCGCCCAGGACGATAAGGTCGGCCATGGACACCTTACGAGCAGAGCCGGCATTGAAGCCCGTCTGGACGGCTTCCAGCTCGGCCAGCACCCGCGCCAGTTCGGCCGGCTGGTTCACCGCCCAGTCCTTCTGGGGCGTCAGGCGGATCCGGGCGCCATTGGCCCCGCCCCGCTTGTCGGACCCGCGATAGGTCGAAGCCGAGGCCCAGGCCACAGAGACCAGTTCCGAAGCCCCGAGCCCCGTCGCCAGGATCCGGGCCTTCAGGTCGGCGATGTCGCCGTCATTGACCATTTCGCCGGATGGTGCCGGGACCGGGTCTTGCCAGATCAGCACCTCGGCGGGCACTTCCGGGCCGAGATAACGGGCCCGGGGACCCATGTCGCGATGGGTCAGCTTGAACCAGGCGCGGGCGAAAGCATCAGCAAACTCAGCCGGGTTCTGGTGATAGCGGCGGGAGATCGGTTCATAGATCGGGTCGAACAGCAGGGCGAGATCGGCCGTGGTCATCATGGGGGCATGGCGCCTTGAGGGATCATGGGCATCCACGACCATGTCCTTCTCCGCCACGCCCTGCGCCCGCCATTGATGGGCACCCGCAGGGCTCTTCACCAGCTCCCATTCATGGCTGAACAGGGTGTCGAAATAGCCATTGTCCCAGGTGGTGGGATTGGGCTTCCAGGCACCTTCAATGCCGCTGGTGATGGCGTCGCCGCCCTTGCCGGAGCCGTAGGTGGAGATCCAGCCCAGCCCCATCTGTTCGACATCTGCGCCCTCTGGCGCGGGACCGACCAGGGCGGCATCCCCTGCCCCATGCGCCTTGCCGAAGGTGTGGCCGCCAGCGATCAGGGCGACCGTCTCCTCATCATTCATCGCCATACGGGCAAAGGTCTCCCGGATATCGCGGCCGGAGGCCACGGGGTCCGGATTTCCATTTGGGCCCTCCGGGTTCACATAGATCAGTCCCATCTGCACAGCAGCGAGGGGACTCTCCAGCTCGCGATCACCGGAATAGCGGCTATCGCCCAGCCAGGTGTCTTCGCGACCCCAATAGATGTCTTCCTCCGGCTGCCAGACATCCACCCGGCCCCCAGCGAAGCCGAAGGTCTTGAATCCCATGGATTCCAGGGCGCAATTGCCGGCCAGGATCATCAGGTCGGCCCAGGAAATCCTGTCGCCGTATTTCTGCTTGATCGGCCAGAGCAGGCGCCGGGCCTTGTCGAGATTCCCATTGTCTGGCCAGCTGTTGAGCGGCGCGAACCTCTGCGAACCTGACCCCGCGCCGCCGCGCCCGTCCGAGGTTCGATAGGTACCAGCGCTGTGCCAGGCCATACGGATGAACAGAGGGCCATAATGCCCCCAGTCCGCGGGCCACCAGGGCTGGGAGCGGGTCATCAGGGCGACCAGGTCAGCCTTGACCGCCTTCAGGTCCAGTCCCTTGAAGGCCTCCGCATAATCGAATTCCATGCCCAGTGGATTGGAGGCCGGGGCGTGTTGGTGGAGGATGCTGAGGTTCAGCGCATTGGGCCACCAGTCGCGGTTGGACCTGCCAGCATGGGTGGCCGCGGCACCGGCGCCGTGCACGACAGGGCAACCGGCTGTCTTGTCTTTAGCGTCCATAGGTTTCTGCCTTTCAAGCCAGCGAACATCTCGCTCAGAGACAACAGCCTACCGCTGGTTGAAATATAGAACAAATCAGAAAAATCTTTTCTGTATATCGATTTTATCTATCAAATGGACAAGGTACAGCCATCACCCGGAAGGCAACTGTATAGCGGCCTTCGCTGCTATGACCGGTGAAAGACAGACACCGCCCCCACCCGGTCACCCCGGCGAAGGCCGGGGCCCAGGTTGCAAGGCACAGCGACTGATCAGGGTCCGCGATACGGCCGCCGCAGGTATGACCGGGAGATCCTGATCCTAGCTCAGCGTTGCCATGGCAGAGGCTTCGAAGTTCATCAGTTCGTCCGTGCGGCCTTCCTTGACCTTCAAGGCCCAGAGCGGGTCCTGAAGCAGGGCGCGACCGACGCCGACCAGATCGAAATCACCCCGGTCGAGCATGAACATCAGCTTGTCGAGGCTGGCGGGCTTGGAGGCTTCACCGGCATAGGAAGCAATGAATTCACCGGTCAGGCCTACGGAACCCACAGTGATGGTCGGAACCCCCGTCAGCTTCTTGGCCCAGCCGGCGAAATTCAGGTCGGAGCCTTCAAACTCCGGCTCCCAGAAACGGCGCTGCGAGCAGTGCAGGATGTCGGCACCGGCGTCGGTGAGGGTGGTGAGCCAGGCTTCCAGGGCCTTGGGATCTTCCGCCATCTTTACGGTGAAGTCCTGCTGCTTCCACTGGCTGATGCGGATGATCACCGGATAGTCAGGGCCGACGGCCTGGCGTACGGCGCGCAGGATGTCGGCGGCGAAGCGAGCGCGGCCCGGCAGGTTCTTCGAACCATAGGCGTCTTCCCGGACATTGGTGCCGTCCCAGAAGAACTGGTCGATCAGATAGCCGTGGGCACCGTGCAGCTCAATGGACTCAAAGCCCAGGGCCTTGGCTTCGGCAGCGGCGTCGGCGAAGGCACGGATGGTGTCGGCCACCTCTTCTTCGCTCATGGCTTCACCGAACTGCTTACCGGGGCTGGAGAGGCCCGAAGGGCTGTCATAGCCGCCTTCGGGGTTCCAGCTCGGGTCGCGGGAGCGGACAGCCCCGGTGTGCCACAGCTGGGGTGCCATGGCACCGCCCACGGCGTGGACCTCATCAATGACCCGCTTCCAGGCCGCAAGCTCGGTCTCGCCATGGAACCGCGGCACATTGGCGTCGTTCAGCGCCGCAGGGCGCGAAACGCCGGTGCCCTCCGAGACGATCAGGCCAACCTCGGCTGCAGCCCGACGCCTGTAATACTGGGCGACCTCTTCCGTGGCCACGCCGCCGGGGGACTTGGACCGGGTCATGGGAGCCATGACAATCCGGTTCCTGAGGTTCAGGCCCTTGAAGGACCAGGGTTGGAAAAGCGCGTTGGCAGCCATGGGAGGGATCCGTCAAACAGATGTTCGTGTTGAGGGCGGATAAAGCACGGCAAAGAGCCGCCGTCAGCGAAGAAAATCTGGTGCCTTTAAGAGCTGTGCCCGCCAAGTCACGACACGGCCAAAAAACCCCGATCCGGCTTGCCTAAATCGGCGGAAATAGGCATCTTCCTTAACACTGCTAAGATAGGGGCGTTGGTCAAGGACGCCAATTGGAGAATCTCATGAGCGACGGCGCTATCGACCTGAAGGCGGATGCCCGGGCCCACGCCTTTTCCATCCCCCTCGAAGACATCAATATTGTCGACGTCGAGATGTGGCGGAACGAAACCTACTGGCCCTATTTCGAGCGCCTGCGCCGGGACGACCCGGTCCATTGGCACCCGGAAGGCCAGCACGAAGATGGCCCCTTCTGGTCGGTGACCAGGTACAACGACATCATGGCCGTCGACACCAATCACGAGGCCTTCTCGTCGGACACGAACATCACGCTTTTTGACCAAAAAGATGATTTCAAGATGCCGATGTTCATCGCCATGGA
>CAIYSH010000481.1 GCA_903928755.1 uncultured Alphaproteobacteria bacterium
CACTGATGGAGGGCACGGCGGCCCTCCGACTGGCCGGCTATCGCGAAGTCCAGGGGGGTTACCTGGACAATGCCAGGCTTGGCCGATCCAATGTCGACCGCACGTCCCGGGGCGGAGGTCGCCTGTCTGTGGGTTACCAACCCAATCAGGTCTGGAGTTTTGGCCTGACAGCCACCTCCCAGCATCTGAAAACCGACGACACACAATATACAACATTGGTTCAGTCTCCCGGCCGGACCAGCGGCATCGCTGAAACCCATGACAATGACATTGCCCTTGTGACCGCATCCCTTCGTGGCGATCTGGGATGGGGGCGGCTGACGTCCACCACGAGCTATGTGCGTCATGCCTATTCCAGCATCTATGATGCGACCCCTGTCGCGGGCATCTACACGCTGAACAATTCGTCGCTTGGCGTCTATTACGAGCTGACCCGCACCCGAATGATGGTGCAGGACCTGGTCTTTACATCGCCAGGAGAGGGCAGATTTGGCTGGCTGGTCGGTCTCTATGCCGCAGACATGCGGGAGTCATCGCCTTCCCATCTGGATGCAGGGCCGACCCTTGGCCGCCTCAATGTGGTCTATCAGGAAATGCGGGGGGACGAGATCCAGGACTTCGCGGCCTATGGGGAAGCAAGCTATGCCCTGACACCGCACTGGACGGCAGCTGCAGGTGCCCGTGTTTTCAATACAGAGATCAAGACAACTTCCGATGTGACCTCTGAAAGATTCGAACCTCGTGCCCTTCACCGCAGTGCACGATATTCAGGCGTTTCGCCAAAGTTTTCGCTGCAATACGAGCCGACCCCGGATGCCCTGATCTATGGCGTCCTCTCGCAGGGTTTCCGGGCCGGGGGCATAAACTCAGGTGGCGCGCGACCACTTTCGACAAATCGGGAAACCTATGCGCCCGACCGCCTGAAGAATTTCGAAATCGGGCTGAAGCTGAAGTCTTCTGACCAGCGCATGCAACTGCGGTCGGCGGTATTCCATGACATCTGGACCAATATCCAGACCGATCAGTTTCGTCCCTCAGGTATTCCATACACCACCAATGTGGGAGACGCGGCCACGACGGGGCTGGAGATGGAGTGGTCCTACACCTGGGACTTCGGTCTGAGCCTGGAGGCCAATGGACTTCATTCGCGCACGAAAACCGCCCGGCCCAATCCAGACTATGCGCCCAAGCTGACCCAGAGCTTGCCGGGCGTTCCACAGGACGCCCTCAGCCTCATCGCCATCTATCGCACCCCGGTACTGCGCAATGGCGAATTCAGTCTGGTCGGGGAAGTCAGCTATATCGGAAAGTCCAGGGTCACATTTGATCCAGCCACCTCGCCCACCATGGGCGGATATGCCCGCGCCAAGGTGTTGGCCGAACTGCGCATGCAGGACTGGGATGCCCAGATTTTCGTGACCAATCCGACAAATGAAAACGGAGACACCTTCGCCTTCGGAAATCCCTTCAGTTTCAGCCAGGGACAACAGGCCACGCCCCTGCGCCCCCGCACCATCGGCATGTCACTCACGACCCGTTTCTAAAAAAGTTGGAGACCGGCCTAGGGGTCAACGATCCCAGCGCCGTCTCAACATTGACGCCAACTGACTGGAGCGGTTGGACGTCGGAACAGTCAGCTGAAACCGGCTTGATCGCGCCTTCTTTGGATTGCGAACGCCGAAAGGCTGAAGTCGGCCCTGACCGATCACTCCGGTCAGGGCCGTACTGCCCTTTTGGCCGGAGCACGCTTTCGTGTGCCCGGGTTTTGACCTTGCGAAAATCTCAATTTCATGGCAATCGCCGGGGGTAACCGGAGATCTCCAGTCTCTGCACGAAACCGGCCCAGGCTCGCCCTTACAATTGGCGGTCCTGGGCTGTGTTGTTTCTGCTCCGTCCTTGCGACACCCGGAGGCCGCGGTGACCGCCAAAGATCTTGCCGACCTTGCCATAGATGAAGACCCCTTTGCCCCCTGTCTCTGGATCCCCAGCGAGCTCTGGGTGGAATTCTTGGCGCAGACAGACCGCAAACCCAATGCCATAGGAGCCGTGATCTACCGCAACAAGACCGTACGCGATGGCGGACCGGAAACCGACTTTCAGACCGGAAGCGACCAGGGCGGCTACAGGCGGCGGTAGAGCCTGCTCCACAAGACAGAAAGCCCTTATCGAAGTGCGACCTGGACCTTGAGGCCTGCAATCCAGGTCTCGGCGCTGTCAGCGACAGGTCCGGACGCATCAATCCTGCTCCAACTGCCCGGACCGGCATCCCGACCCACCTGTCGCTTCAGGGTTTCGACCGTTGCGTCCGAAGCATCCCCCTGACGGTTCGAGATCCGGCTTTCCAGAAGATGAAGGGGGGCTTCCAGCCAAACTCCATGAAAGGCAATGCCCGCCCGCTGGGCGACCGCTTCCGCCCGCTGGCGCAGGACTGGATCGATGAATGTCGCGTCGAGGATCACAGCCCGTCCGGCCCGGATGAGCCAACCGGCCTCGGTGAACAGGGCATCATACACCTGCGCGTCACGGTCAGGATCATAGGCACCGGCATCCAGGGCCTTCCCGTGATCAACCCCGGCCAGGCGCTTGCGGATCTCGTCCGTTCTCAGGACCACCGCCCCCGGGGCAGGCCCCAGTCCGGGCGCAACCATCCTTGCGAAACTGGATTTTCCAGTGCCGGACATTCCACCCACAGCGGTCAGCTTGGCGGGAACGGGAGCCAGGTGATCCAGGGCCGCCCCGAGATAGGCCATGGCGGCAGCATCATCACCGCTATGGGCCTGGACATGCGCCCTTACACCGGCGCGAACCGACATCATCAGGGGCAGGGCTTGAAGGCCTTCGTGCAACCCGCCATGCTCGCGCCGCGCGGCCTGGTCCAGATAGGCTGAGAGCACACGGACCGCCGCGTCCCGGCGGCGACGGAAATCAAGGTCCATCAGCAGGAAGGCCAGATCATA
>CAIYSH010000482.1 GCA_903928755.1 uncultured Alphaproteobacteria bacterium
ACGGGCAAGCTGCTGGGTCACCTGGTGACCCTGAAGTATGGCGATGAGACCCAGCCGGTCATCGCCAAGGCCATCGACATGCATCCGGTCACGGATCAGCCCTGGCACTTCGACCTCTATCGTGTCGATGAGCACCAGCAGATCAAGATCTCGATCCCGGTTCACTTCAAGAACCAGGACGCTTCACCCGGTCTGAAGCGTGGCGGCACGCTCAACATCGTGCGGCACGATATCGAACTGAACTGCCCAGCAGATCACATCCCGGAAGAACTGGTCTTTGACCTGACCGGTCTGGATATCGGCGACGCCATCCGCGTATCGGCCTTCACCCTGCCGGCCGGCACCAGCGCAGCCCTTCCCGCCGACCTGGTGATCGCCACGGTCGCTGGATCTTCGGCCTCGGCTTCGGCTGCTGCCGGTGAAGAGAACGCGGGCGCCTGATCCAGGCTCCGCGGCCTCCAGCCCCCGGAGGACTGAATGCTTATTCTGGCGGGACAGGGGAATCCCGGATCCCGATATGCGGGCAACCGGCATAATATCGGCTTCATGGCCGTGGATGCCATTGCACGCCGCTGGGGGTTCGGGCCTGAGCGTTCGAAGTTTCAGGGTCTGGCCAGAGAGGGAGAGATTCCGACTCCCCAGGGCCAGGTCCGCACCCTGATCCTCAAACCCCAGACATTTTACAATGACAGTGGCCAGTCCTTGGCCCAGGCCATGAAGTTCTACAAGCTGGCCCCCGCGGACGTCGTGCTCTTCTACGATGAGATCGACCTGGCACCGGGGCGCTTTCGCATGAAGACCGGCGGCGGCGCGGCGGGCAATAACGGCGTGCGCTCTGTCACGGCGCACATCAGCGCAGACTTCCGCCGTGCGCGCCTGGGCGTCGGCCATCCCGGTCACAAGGACCGGGTCCAGGGCCATGTGCTCTCGGACTTCCACAAGGTGGATCAAGCGTGGCTGGCCGCCCTGATTTCGGCCGTCGCTGATGCCGCGCCCCTCTTGGCGGCGGGGGAGGATGAGAGATACCAGACTGAAGTCCTGCGCCTGGCACCGGCGGAAAAATCAGACCCCAAACAGGGAGAGGCCTGACCCCATGCCTATCGAGCTGCTCGGCCTTTCCCTGATCTTCTCCATCGCCCTGTGTGTGCATGTTGTGCGGACCGGCCAGCAGACCTTCTGGCTTTGGATTGTCCTGATGTTCCAGCCGATCGGCGGCGTCGTCTATCTGGTGGCGGTCATCGGACCCGAACTGTTCGGAGGACGGACAGCACGCCGGATCGGCGAGGCCGCGCGGGATACCCTGGATCCCAACCGGGAATATCGCGAGGCCAGGGCCGCCTTCGCCGAAACGCCCACAGTCCGGAACCAGTCACGGCTGGCGGCGGCCGAAGCACAGCTCGGCCGTTATGATGAAGCCGAGCGTCTTTACGCAGAGGCCGCCCAGGGGGTGCACGCCGAAGACCCCGTGCTGCTGCTCGGGCGCGCCAATGCCCTGCTGGAACTGGGGCGCGCGGAAGATGCCCTGAAACTGCTGCAGCAGATCGGCCAGGATCCCGAGGGCCGCACACCGGCCACCTCCCTGGCCCAGGGAAGGGCCTGTGAGGCCCTTGGGCGGGTCGCAGAGGCGGAAGCCGCCTATGATTGGGCAGCAGGCCGCCTGCCCGGCCTGGAGG
>CAIYSH010000483.1 GCA_903928755.1 uncultured Alphaproteobacteria bacterium
CATGCCCCCTCGCAGCCTGTCGGTCCCGGCGTGATCCACGGCGACCCTGAACGGCGGCCCTATCGCTTTGCCCGATCAGCGATCAGGGTGCATGCATGGGCCCACGTGACGGCAAGGGCAAAGGATCCGAAGCTGGCGAGAACGAGGGCCAGAAAGGCGGTTTTGGTATCGAACATCAAATCCTCCTGTGAGTTCGCACAGGAGATTTCTGCCGATTTTCGGTCGTGTGACTTTGATGCGCGTCAAACCTGCACCGAGATTGGACCGGAGCCCTTCCAAGGCTTCGGAAAAGGCTCTATCGCCCTCCCTTGCGTGGCGTGCAGGCATATGTGTCGGTCAGGATACCTGCGATCACCGTCGCAGCCGCAAACTGCGACTGCTCCGGGTTTTCACGCATATGGTCCACGATGACCGATCGCAGCTGGTCTGCCGAGACATCGGCCGGCAGACAAAGCACAGCCCGTCGCCTTCCCCAGATGTCCTGCTCGGCCAGGACCTGATCGACAGATCCCAGTATGTAGCCAGAACACAATTCGGCATCGGACTGGCTGGCCTCTATTGAGCAGAGCACCTGCAGCTGGCCGGCCTGCATGAAGGCAGGAACGGCCTTCGCGCTCCCTGGCGACAGGGTCGCCAGGGCAAATGCAAGAAACAGCATCATCGCATTTCACACCCTCAACCTGGCCCCGAAAGTCAGGGTCCGGGATCGATATGCGCCAGATCAAGGCGCGGTCCTAATCTTTGCGTCAGGCACCTCAGTAGGATTACTTAGGGGGCGAACCTGAATTTGAACTGTTGAGGCCGCGCGCTATCCCGGCATCAAGTTCAAACGGGGTTTGCCGATGTCCTTCGCCCATAATTTTCAAGACGCCATACATCCTGCCCGCGCAGAACCGGCCGGGGTCGATGATACACTGGATATCCTGGGCAGGATGGGCGTCCGCATTGCCTATGCCAAGGATGAAGAAATCTATGGTCAGGATGAAACGGCAGACCTTGTCTACAGGGTCATTCAGGGCGCGGTCCGCACTTCCAGGGTCATGAGCGACGGACGGCGCCAGATCGGTGACTTCTACCGGACAGGGGATCTGTTCGGTTTCGAGACCGGCAGTCACCACCGCTTTGCGGCAGAGGCGCTCCAGGATTGCGTCATCCTGGTCCTGAAGCGTTCGACCCTGAAGAGTGCAGGGGGCGACCTGGAACGACTCACCTGGGCGACCACCAATCGGGAACTCGATCGTGCACAGGAACACCTGCTCCTGCTGGGTCGCAAAACGGCCAGCGAAAGAGTGGCAAGCTTCCTGCTGGATCTGGTCCGGGGGTCCAAGGAGGATACGATAGACCTGCCGATGGGACGCCAGGACATGGCGGATTATCTGGGTCTGACCATTGAAACCGTTTCACGCATGCTGTCCCAGTTGCAGGCATCACGGATCGTCTGTTTCACAGCTACGCGGAAGTTCCGGACCCCGAACATCGCCGCTCTGGCAAAACTGGCCGCCTGAACACGGCCTGCGCCCTGACAATACATTTCGGAGATTTCGATGGCCTACCGGACCCTGCTGACACACGCACAACCCTATGATTCCTCGGAAAAGCGGATCAGCTCTGCGGCGGCTCTGGCCGTCGAACTTGATGCCGTCCTCGTTGGACTGGCTGCAGAGTCCATTCCGGTTTACGCCGTCAGTGACCCTTATGGTTTTTCTGCCCCGCAACTGACCTCCATTCTTGTGGATCAGCAGACCAAGAACCTTGAGGACGCACGCGCCCGTTTTGAGGCCCAGTGCGGGGCCGCCAGAAGGGAATGGCGCTCAATTCGCGACCTGCCCACACCAGCCCTGGCCCGCGCAGCAAGGTCGGCTGACCTGATTGTCGTCGGCGGTTCGACAGCAGAATTCCATGACAGGAACTATACCGTCGATATCGGCGAACTCGTCCTGACCGCAGGTCGGCCCGTCCTGGTTGTTCCGCCGGAAGGCGGGGTCCTCAAGGCCCAGAAAGTCCTGGTGGCCTGGAAAGACAGCCGGGAATCAAGGCGCGCGGTCGTCGATGCCCTGCCCTTCCTCCAGAAGGCAGAAAACGTCATGATCTTGGGTGTCGGTGACTCCGAGGAGGCTGACAACCTGCAGTTCGAAACGGCAGATGTCGCGGCCTGGCTCGGCAGACATGGTGTCCCGTCCTGCCAACCGACCGTCGTCACCTCAAAGGGCGACTCGGTTGAGGCCGAAATCCTGGTGAAGGTGGCAAGTTTCGGTGCAGACCTGATCGTCGCAGGGGGATACGGCCATAGCCGCGCGACGGAATGGGTCCTGGGGGGCGTGACCCGCACCCTGCTGCAATTGCCGGAACGGTTTGTCTTCCTAAGCCACTGATCGCAACCGCACTTGTGCAGGGAGACCTGCGGACGTATCGCTGAAGCATGCCGCCCAGCTTTCTGTTTGCGCCTGTCTCAACCGATCGCACCCTGACCCGCCGCATACTGGCTATCGTGGTGGCCCTCGGGATGGCTGTGCTTTCCCTTGGACTTCATGCCGTCCTGCGCCCCTTGATGTCTGGCCACCTGGGTCTGATCATCCTGATCCCGGGCCTCCTGATTACGGCAGCCATGGCGGACGGGGGGGCTGTGCTCCTCGCTGCGGCAGTCTGTCTTTCAGGCGTTATTGTCATCAACGGGACCAGCGCCATTGGGCAACCAGCAAGTCTTGTCGAGGTCCTGTTCTATATGATCATCGGGTCCTGCATTGCCTTTGCAGGGTGGAAGTTCAAGGACACGAATTCCGCAGCAGGC
>CAIYSH010000484.1 GCA_903928755.1 uncultured Alphaproteobacteria bacterium
GTGTCGGCCATCGCAGAGTCCAGTGTCACGACATCCAGGTGATGGTCTGAAATGACCGCAAAGCCGTAACGACGGAAGCTTTCGCCCAGCCTGGCGGCGAAGCCACTGAAATCGGTTTTGAAGGTCTGGAACGAGACGGGTTCGAGTGTGTTCGCGGGAGTCGATTGGGTCATGGGCCGAACCTATACCGACAGGGCTATGGCTCACAAACAGATCAGCACCAGGTTCCCTGATCCTGTGCAATCGCGGTTCCGGTTACCCGGGCTTCCCCCATTTTCAAATGCTGCAGTGCGGCGTAAGGTGAGGCATGGCTGATAAAACCCGCAAAGACGCCGCTGAGGCGCTGGCTGGCCGTCTGTTCGACGGCATGACCATCATGGCCGGAGGCTTCGGCCTTTGCGGCATTCCCGAACACCTGATCGCCGCCATCCGAGACAGTGCCGTCAAGGACCTGACCGTGATTTCCAACAATTGCGGGGTCGATGATTTCGGCCTTGGCCTCCTGCTGGGAGCCGGTCAGATCCG
Organism: uncultured Alphaproteobacteria bacterium; assembly: GCA_903928755.1. Classification (GTDB taxonomy): domain Bacteria; phylum Pseudomonadota; class Alphaproteobacteria; order Caulobacterales; family Caulobacteraceae; genus Phenylobacterium. The sequence goes on from CAIYSH010000484.1 coordinate 526, forward strand.
CAGGATGATCAGCTCGTATGTGGGGGAGAACAAGCTGTTCGCCGAGCTCTACCTGTCCGGCAAGCTTGAGCTGGAGTTCAATCCCCAGGGCACACTGGCCGAGCGCATCCGGGCCGGTGGCGCGGGCATCCCCGCCTTTTTCACCAGGACCGGGGTCGGGACCCTGGTGGCTGAAGGCAAGGAGATCCGCAATTTCGACGGTGAGGACTATGTGATGGAGCGGGCTCTGTCCGCTGACCTGTCCATCGTCAAGGCCTGGAAAGGCGATGCTGAAGGCAATCTGATCTACCGTAAGACCGCGCGAAACTTCAATCCGATGATGGCGACAGCCGGCAAGGTCTGTGTGGCAGAGGTCGAGCAGCTTGTCGCCATCGGCGATCTGGACAGGGACAATATCCACACGCCGGGCATCTATGTGGACAGCATTGTCCAGGGTGCCGCTTTCGAAAAGCGAATCGAACAGAGAACCACACGGCCCGTGGCCGGGAAGGCGGCAGTCTGATGGCCTGGAACCGCGACGACATGGCGGCCCGCGCCGCCCTCGAACTGCGCGACGGATTTTATGTCAATCTGGGCATCGGAATTCCGACCCTGGTGGCAAACCACATACCCGCAGGCATGAGCGTGACCCTGCAGAGCGAGAACGGCATGTTGGGCATGGGCCCCTTTCCCTTCGAGGGAGAAGAGGATGCCGATCTGATCAACGCCGGCAAGCAGACCATCACCGAGTTGCCCGCCTCTTCCTATTTCTCAAGCGCCGACAGCTTCGCCATGATCCGCGGCGGGCATATCGACCTGTCGATCCTTGGGGCCATGCAGGTCGCGGCCAATGGCGACCTGGCCAACTGGATGGTGCCGGGCAAGATGGTCAAGGGCATGGGCGGGGCCATGGATCTGGTCGCCGGGGTCAAGCGGGTGGTCGTGGTCATGGAACATAGCGAAAAGTCCGGCGCGCCCAAGCTGGTCAAGGCCTGCAGCCTGCCCCTGACCGGTCAGAAGGTGGTCGATCTGGTGGTGACCGAACTGGGGGTCTTCGAGGTCAATCGTGGCCGGACACCGGTGCGCCTGACCGCCCTCGCGCCGGATGTGACCCTTGATGAAGTCCGCGCCAGAACTGAAGCCGAATTCGAGGTTGCCCTCTAGAAATCAAACTCCGTCGTCTTGTTCTTGATAATCATTCGCATATATATCTTGCGAATGATTATCAACTAGGAGCAATGACATGCGTGGTATGGGTATCTTTCTTGCGGTTCTCATACTGGGACTGCCCACCGTGGCCACGGCCGAGCCGGGCCTTGCCGGGACGGTCTATTCGCCGCGGTCCGAAAAGGGCGTTTCGGAATTCGAGGTCCGGTCAGGCCGGCTCGTTGGCGGACCTGCTGATGGACGTGGCGCGACCGTGATCGAATACGAGCGGGGGGTGTCAGATGCCCTGCGCGTCTCCGCCTTTGCGGAGGTCGAACATGAAGCTGGCCGGTCCAAGGTAGGGGCCCTGGGCCTGGAGGGGGTCTTCACCCTGGGTCAGGTCCCCGGGCTTGGCATCGATCTCGGGGGGTATCTTGCCCTTGAACAGAGCCTCCAGGGAGAGGGTGGCGTCGTGGAAGCCAAGGCCCTGTTTGCAAAACGTGCAGGGCCGTTCGAAGGCCGTTTGAACCTCATTGCCGAGAGGTCGGTATCCAGGGCCACTGACTTCGAATTCGGCTACGCGGCCCAGGCAACGGTCGAGGTGGTCGATGATGTTGAACTCGGCTTGCAGGCCTTTGGTGATCTTGGCGACAGCCATGGCCTGGGCGGCCGTCGCCGGGGATATCTTGGCCCGATCCTGCAGATCGAGGCCGGGTCCAGGGCGCTGGGTGGCGAACTGGAATTTCAGGTGGGCTACCTGTTTCCGGTGGGCACGGCGCGGGCCGATACCGACGGCCAGTTCCGCCTTGGGGTCGAGCTTGAACGGAAATTCTAGGGTGTGAGCCGGTAAGGGGGAGGCGGCTACCGGATCATGCCTAGCGCCAGCGTAAGGTCCATGGCCCCAGCAATGCCCCGGCCGCTGTCAGTATGGCCATGCCCAGGCTGTACCAGACCGCGACAAAGGTCAGGGCGTGCTCCGGGCAATGGAGCCCGTAAACCGTCGCCGCCAGGCCGCCTGCGAACAGACCGGCGGCCGCGCCTGTCCGGGCGGGTTTGGTCGGGGCGAGGGTCCTGAGGGTCAGAAGGGTCAGGGCCAGGATTGGTGCACCGAGAATGACGATGTTCTGGGAACAGACCTGCCATGAGCCTCCGGCCAGAAGCAGCAGGCGTTCCGATGGAACCGTCATCACGAACTGGATCGCGCCGGTCGCGATGACAAGGGCGAAGATGCCAGCCGCCATGGCGAATCCCTTCAGGGCCCCGCCCACCGGACGGGCCAGAATTCGGAGGCTGGCATAGGCGGCGAGTGCGACAAGGGCGGTATAGGCCCCCTTGGCCCAGAACATCGGAACCGTCCAAGCAACCTGAATGTCAGGCCTGAAGCCCAGCCATCCGGCCACCAGCGCCAGGGCGCTCAAGGCACCGGCGACAGCGGGCAAAAAGAGCCTGCGTCCTGTTGACGGCAAAGGTCCGAGATCCTGGCTCAGGGAATGGATGAGATCTTCGGTCCTCATGATCCGCTTCGCCCCTCCGAGAGGGTTTTCATGGCCCTGTGCAATGCGACCTTGGCCGCGCCTTCGCTCATGCCTGCCCTGGCTCCGGCTTCCGCCAGGCTGAGCCCCGTGATCTTCACATCGCGGACCAGGTGTCTCTGCCGGTCGGGAAGGTCCGCCAGGATTTTTTCAAGATCGGCGCGGATCGCGCCCTCTTCCGCAGAAGACGAATCGGTCAGCCAATCCACCACGTCATCTATGGGAACATGTTTGCGGACCCGGCTGCGCCGCCAGTGATCGATCAGTTTGTAGCGGGCCACGGCATAGGCCCAGGCGCTGAAGGGCAGGCCGGGATCATAGGTCATGCGCCGTCGGTGGATTGCCAACAGGGTTTCCTGCACAAGGTCCTCCACATCTGCGCTGCCAGTCTCCATCCGTCGCGCAAAATAACCCCTGAGCTGCTTGCTCAATCGGGTCAGCAGTTCGTTCCAGGCCGCCGGATCGCCAGCCTGACCGCGCACCATCAAGGTCTTCAATTGATCCTCGACTTCCGCCGGCACGCAGACGTCCTCCTGTGGGGATACGCAAACTGATGGGGAAGGGTTACATTATGAGACGCAGGAATAAACCTGAATTGCTGTGTAACCCGGAATGGCCCGGCACGAATTCATCTGCAGACCCCGGTTGCCCCGGGGGTGCCCGAACCCTGAAGAGGACCTGATCCATGAAGACCCTGACAAGCGCCGCCGCTGCAGCCACAGTGCTCGCCCTTATGGGAGGGGCTGCCCTTGCAGCCGATATGGCCATGGGCACCAAAGCCGCCGGACCCCAGGAAAAGTGCTTTGGCATCGCCAAGGCGGGTCAGAATGACTGTGCCTCCGGTGCGGGAACTTCCTGTGCGGGTACGTCCAAGGTCGATTATGACGGCAAGGCCTTCAAGGACGTCCCCAAGGGCACCTGCGTGACGATCAAGACCCCTAGCGGGACGGGTTCCCTCACGCCCAGGTCCTGAGCCGCGATCGCCGGACCTGAGCCATGACCAGAGATCCTTCAGCGGGACTGGGCCTGAAACCGCAGCATTTCGCTGAGGCCCTGGCCGATCGTTCCGAGGGGCTCTGGTTCGAGGTCCATCCTGAAAACTACATGGTCGCTGGTGGGCCAAGACTGGCCTGGCTGGCGGCAATCCGGCAGGACAAGCCCCTCTCCCTGCACGGGTTCGGCATGTCCCTGGCCGCTGATGAGCCGATTGATCCGGATCATCTCACCGCACTGAAGCGCCTGGTCGACCGGTTTGAGCCCTTTGTCGTGTCTGAACATCTGGCCTGGTCCAGGCGGCGCGGCGTCTATCATCCCGATCTGCTGCCATTCCCGCGAACCCGGACTGCCCTGCAGGCCGTATCGGAAAATGTCGACCGGTTGCAGACAGGACTTGGTCGGCAGGTCCTGATCGAAAACCCTGCCGGCTACATGGCCCTCAAGGGTCATGAGCTGGAGGAAGTCGAGTTCCTGGCGGCTCTGGTCGCGGTGACCGGCTGCGGCCTTCTGCTGGACGTCAACAATGTCCAGGTCAGCGCCAACAATCTGGGCTTTGATCCCGTCACCTATCTCGATGCCGTCCCGGCAGAGGCCATCGGAGAGATACATCTGGCAGGCTACGCCCCGGACCCGTCTCTCGGTGCCACCCTGCTGATCGACACCCATGGCGCGCCGATCGCCCCGGCCGTCTGGACGCTCTATGAACGTCTCATTGCCAGAATCGGGCCAAGGCCGACCCTGATCGAGCGGGACGAAAACATCCCGACCTATGTCGAACTGATGGGTGAGAGGTCCCGCGCCCACCAGATCCTGACCAGGCATCAGGCCCTGGCCGCCCATGTCTGAGTCCTTCCACGATGCCTTTGAGCGGGCGCTCTGCGGCGAAACCTCTGCCCTTGATCCCTGGTGGAATGGTACCGACGCTGACGGGAGCGGCCTCGGCGTCTATCGCAATACGACCACCAAGGGCCTTGTCGACGCGATCATGGCCCAGTTTCCCACAGTGACCTCTGTCGTCGGCCCAGACTGGATGGCGGTTGCCGCCAGGGCCTTCGGCAGCAGCCACCCGCCGACGGCAGCGCCTCTGGTGGTCTATGGTCAGGAATTCGCAGACTGGCTTGATGGCCCCGCACGGGAACAGGACCTGCCCTATCTGGCGGATCTGGCCAGGCTCGATCGACTTTGGACGGAATGCCATACGGCCGCAGATGATCCGGTTCTGGCCCCCGACGCCCTCAGCCGACTTGACGCGAAGGACTTCGGGTCTTTCCGACTGACACCCCGCGCCTCCAGCCGGTGGGCGTCCTTCCCGTGGGCGGTTCCGACCCTGTGGCAAGCCCTTCGCCAGGATCCTGCCCTTGCAGGTTTTGACCTGGAGGACAGGGCGGAGGGCCTCCTCCTGACCCGACCGGACCTCGATGTGGCATTCAGTGTGGTTGCTCCAGGTGCCGTCGTCTTTCTGGCCGCCTGCGCTGAGGGGCTGTCCATGGCCGCTGCGGCCGAGTCGGCCCTGTCAGCTGATCCCGGCCTGAACCTTCAGGCAAGCTTCGCCCACCTTGTCGCGGCCGGAGCCTTCACCTGTCTTGGGGAGATCGCGACTTGATCGAATTCTGAGGTTTCCCTGAAACCAGACCCTTCCGCCAACGTATAAGACCTTTAGCGGCCCCCGCCGCAGTGGAGCTCAAAATGTCCCGTTCCCTCTTTGCCGCCACCGCGGCCATTGCCCTGCTGATCGCCAATGCCGCCCCGGCGGCCGGTGCCCTCAAGACAGCCGTGTTTGCCGGGGGCTGTTTCTGGTCAGCCGAGCATGACATCGAGCATGCCCCGGGCGTGGTTTCGGTCGATGTCGGCTATGCAGGTGGTGCGCGCA
>CAIYSH010000485.1 GCA_903928755.1 uncultured Alphaproteobacteria bacterium
CTGGTTGCTCTTGACGAATACGATCTCAAGCTCGGGCACATCCTTCATTCGCAGCGGGGTATAGGCACCCAGATTGGTCTGCTGGATCTGGCCGTCCTTGAAGGTGGCCCCTTCGTGCAGGGCCAGGCTCAGGCCCCACAGGCTGGCACCCTCAACCTGGGCCAGGGCGCCGTCCGGATGGACGATGATCCCGGCGTCGGTCACCACGGTCAGCTTCTCGACTGTGACACTGCCGGTCTTGCGATCCACATGGACCCGGGCGGCGCAGGCCGTCCAGGTGGGCATGTCCCGCTCCTGGCCGAAGCTGGTGGCCAGGCCAATTCCGGTATCGGACGGAAGTTTGCTGCCAAAGCCTGCAAGCCTGGCGGCCCTGGCGAGGACAGCGGCCTGTCGCTTGGCACCGCCGACGGCGCTGACGCCGTCCGCCGCACCGCTGTTGCGTCCCATCCCGTCCAGCAGTTTCAGGCGGAAGGCCAGGGGGGAGACGCCCAGCTGATGAGCGGCTTCGTCCATGGCACTTTCCACGGCCCAGTTGGTCCAGCCGGGACCGACCGAACGCAGCCAGCCCGGACGGAAGGCCCGATTGGCCAGGTCATTGGAAATGGCCCGGACCCTTTGGGCACCGACCGTGTACCAGTGATTGGCGCCACTGATGGCGAAAGGGTCATAGGGAACATCATTGGTCCCCTTGGGCATGAAGAAGGGCGCCATGACCTCTGTGGGCCAGCCAGCCGCCGCTGAGTGGTCCATGGCCGTCACCTGGCCGCCTTCGCCAAAGGCCATCTTCACCAACTGGACGGAGGGTGAGCGGAAACTGTCAAAGGCCGTGTCATCCTCGCGGGTGAAGACCAGCTTGACGGGCTTGCCCAGGGCCTTGGAGGCCAGGGCCGCCGGCACGGCATAGTCGCCGTTCAGGCGCCGGCCAAAGCCGCCGCCCAGCAGATAGGTCTTGAGCACAATCTTGTCTTCCGGCCGACCCAGGGCTTTGGCCAGGGTGGGCAGGATGAGGGACTGCCACTGATTGCCCGTATGGATCTCGAAGACGCCATTGCGTTCGAAGGCCAGGGCGTTGAGCGGCTCCATCTGGAAGTGCAGGGCCGCGTCGGTGGTGTAGGTGGCCGACAGGGTCGACCTGGCGGCGGCGAAGGCGGCATCGACGCCGGCGTCATTGAGGACGGTGGAGCCGGATTTCGGATCGGCGATCAGCTCATCAGCCCGGGCCCGGAGGTCGGCGTCGGAGACCTTGGCTGTGGGCCCGGACGTCCACTCCACCTTCAGGGCGCGGGTGGCCCGGCTGGCGGCGACGAAGGTGCTGCCCAGCACCACCACCCAGCCGGGGACGGTGTTGGAAGGGTCGTCCAGCACCAGATAGCCCCTGTAGCCGGGCACGGAGATGGCGGCGGACTCGTCTACCGAAACCACCTTTGACTCATTGCGGGTCGGCGGGATCTTCGGACGGGCATAGACCATGCCCGGTGCCGTGGCGTCGAGACCATAAAGCCCCGTGCCATTGGTCTTCTGCGGGATATCCCGGGCCTGGACATCGTGACCGATCATCCGTCGCTCGGAGAGGCCCTTTACGGGCAGGGCCTTGAGCTCGGCTTCGGTAAAGCCGGTCTTCAGCGTTCCCTTTGTGACGATGTCACCATAACTGACGGAATGATTGCCGCTGGTCACGACACCCTTGCGGGCGACGCAGGTCCCGGGATCGACCCCCAGCAGTTTCGCGCCGGCTGCGATCAGGGCGACCCGGCCGGCGGCACCGGCCTGGCTCATCAGGGGATAGCTCTGCCAGACCGACCACGACCCGCCCGTGACCATCAGACCCCACTTGGGATCTGAATCCACATGGACAATCCTCACCTTGTCCCAGTCGGCTTCCAGTTCGTCGGCGACGATCCGGGCAATGGCGGTGCCCACATGCTGGCCCATTTCGGCGCGGATGATGTTGACGGTGACAAGGCCGGAGCGGTCGATGGAATACCAGATGGTCGGCTCGAAAGCCGGGGCTCCGCTGTATGAGCCCAAGACCACGGCGGCCTCGCCTGCGGCGGCAAAGCCGAAGGTGGCTCCAACCGCCCCCGCGGCGATCAGGAACTGGCGGCGGCTGGCAATTGCGGTGTCTGAAGGACGGGTCATGCGCGGGCTCCCGAAGTCCTGGCCGGAGATTTCCTGGCGGCGATCTTGATGGCCTTCTTGATCCGGACATAGGCCATGCAGCGGCAGAGATTGCCGTTCATGGCCGCTTCGATCTCGGCGTCCGTCGGATCGGGCGTCGCCTTGAGCAGGGCCGCCGCCTGCATGATCTGGCCAGACTGGCAGTATCCGCACTGGGGGGCCTGGGCTTCGACCCAGGCCGTCTGCAGCGGATGGGCACCCTTCGGGTCAAGGCCTTCGATGGTGGTAACAGTTCCGCCGTCGGCAACGCTGACCGGGGTCAGGCAGGATCGCACCGCCTGGCCATTGACGTGCACGGTGCAGGCCCCGCACTGACCAATGCCGCAGCCGAACTTGGTTCCCTTGAGATCAAGGTCGTCCCGGAGGGCCCAGAGCAGGGGTGTGTCGTCGAGACCCTTGGTCTGGACCTCGCGCCCGTTCAGCTTGAATTTGGCCATGTCGCCCCCCTTGGGTATGTTGTCTGGACGGAGGCTGCACCGCAAACCCGGACCTTGTCCAGACCTAACGCGGTGATCGACGCGCAGTTCCTACCGCCCCCAGGGATCGTCTTCGACGCCATCCAGGAAATCGAACACCGCCGCCTTGGTCAGGCCATGGGGTATGGCATTGAAGTGGTCGCAGCCGGGCAGGATGGCGGCCTTGCCGAAGGAAAAAGCGTCGGCCAGGTCCTGCGGATTTCCGGCCAGACTGTCCCTTTGTCCCGCCACCACCAGAATCGGCATGCGCAAGGCGAAGAAATCGTCGGGATTCCAGGGCGTATTGACTGCGCCGGTGCAGGCGGCCAGGGCCTTAAGGTCCTCGCCCTGCTCATCGGCAAACTGTCTGAAGCTTTTCAGCATGGGCTCGGTGATGTCGTCGGGGCTGTCGGCCAGCATGGCCTCAGCCATGGACATTCCGCCGCTGGAGGCTGGACGCTCGGTGATCATGGCACCGCCTACCCCGCCAAGGATCAGGTTGGAAATCCGGCCGGGATCAGCCAGGGCTGTGGCCAGCACCGTCCGGGCCCCCATGGAATATCCGAACAGATCCACCTGGCTCAGGCCGAGGTGATCCAGCAGGGCGATCAGGTCACCCGCGAATTTCGTGCGGCTGTAATCGGCTGACCCATAAGGCTTGCCGCTCTCGCCGTGACCGCGCTGGTCCAGGGCCACCAGTCGGGTTCGACGCCGTTCCAGAGCCGCATACCAGCCCGTGCGTTTCCAGCCTTCCATCCGGTTGGACGCGAAACCGTGAACCAGGACGAGGGTCCGTTCCGCGCCCCCCGGGGGCGTGATGTCGTCATAGGCCAGGGACAGGCCGTCATGTTCGAAGCTGGGCATGGGCTGGTTTCACAATTGGCAATGGTTGCAGTCTTGCCCGGCAAGGCGGGGGAGTCAAAACCCCCTGCGCCCGAGGGCAAAAATCAGGCCACGACTTATGACCGCCGGCACGACGGACATGTGGTTCTCACCGTCGAAGGTGAAGCTCTCGACCTGATAACCTTCCGCGCCTTTCAGGGCGGCCAGGCGTCCCGAAAGAGCTTCTGCATGGTCGACCATGGCGCAGTATGCGGCCACCGCCTCGGCAGTCTCCCGGGATTTGAAATGCCTGATCGCCGCCGGGTCGACCGCCTGCTCCAGACCACCCGCCATGATCAGGATCTTCGGTGTGATCTCGCCCGCCATCACCCGACGGGCAAAGGCAGGTTCTTCCGAAAGTATGGCCCTGTCTGCCCACCAGATGGACGGGCTGGCCGCCACGAACCGGGCATAGGTGTCGGGGCAGGTGAACAGCGCACGCAGGACAGTCAGGCCGCCCAGGGAATGGCCCATCAGCGTCTGCTCTGAGGCATTGACCGGGGCCAGGGCACCGACTGCCGGTTTGATCTCATCTTCGATCACCCGCAGGAAGTCATCGACCCCGCCCACATCTTCCGGGGTCAGGCCGTCCAGGGGGTGGGCACTGGAAGTCATCCAATCAGCCGTGGCGGACAGGCTGAGATCCTTGAACCTCAGGGCCATGGCGTCGCTCAGCAGGGTTGCAGGATATCCGATCCCGACCATGATGGCGGGGCGAATGGCACCGCCCAGGCTCCAGGCCCGGACCATGTCGCTGGCCATGGGAACCTGGGTATTGGCGTCCAGACCATAAACGACCGGAAACCCGCCCTCAGGGGGCTCGATCTCCGGGATCCAGATGAACACCCGATAGGTCCGTCCATTGATCTGCGAGGTGAAATCCCACTGCTTTGCGCCGACGACGGCGACCGGCTGAAGGTCTTGGGAAAGGCGTGGTGCGTCTGTCATCGGGATGTCCCAGGCGGATTTGCGACAGCACTCTATGTGCTGAACGAGAAGGTGCATTCCAGAATATCGAAGGCTGGAACATGAATTTCCGGTCCCGACCTGCTGAATTCCACCAGACCCGCCGTCAGGCACTCGGCTGTCTGGTCAAGGTCGCCGACCCGCACGCGAACTCCGGTTCCGGGTGCGCCATACCGGAAGCCGGACAGATCAAGCACCCTGGCTGCCGCTTCTGCCGCCGGACCGGGAGCCGGAGCGGGGAAGGCAAGACCGAGGATTTCCAGGGCCGAATTCGGGTGGCGCGTCCAATGGGGGTCAACATCTGAACCCTGATCGTCATAGGCGATGATCGCCAGCATGAGGGGGGCGATCCGGGCGCGCAGGTTTGCATAGGCCATGGAGAGAGCCGGCGTCTTAGGGGGTTCATCCCAGTGCCGGGTCAGGCGGAAGGGAGGATCCAGTCTGAGGGGCTGCAAGGCCTTGGCGGCGCTTTCCAGGTCACGGGCCCTGAACAGGCAGGACCTGGGACCGGCCAACCTGTCTGTGCCGCCGGACGGGACGGCCTGCAGATCAAACCAGCCGCCCTCCAGGAAGACGCCCCGGGTTGGCCAGACTTCACCTGGCGCATCCGGAGACCGGAATTCCGCCCGGGGTGAAACGAAGAACCCAAGCCTTTCGAAGGTTGCGCCCAGCAATGCGAGGTCGCGGCAGGCAAAGGGTATGTGGTCGACAGGTAACATGTCTGCATACTGGAACTTGATGACAACACCTTGCAACCGGGCTGCTATCAGGAACCAGTTGCCCTGGCCTTCCATTGAGTCTCCATGACCTTCCCTCTGGATTTCGAACGCCTGCCGGGATTTGTCGCCGCTGTGGCGCTGGCGGAGCTGACGCCTGGACCGAACATGGCCTATCTGACCCTGGTCTCAACCCGATGGGGCCGCTGGGCCGGGTTTGTCACCGTGGCGGGGGTTACCCTGGGTCTCAGCGTCTACATGCTGCTGGCTGTAGCGGGATTGGCGGAAGCCATTATTGCAGCGCCACTGCTCTATGGCGGCCTGCGTTGGGCCGGGGTGGGATATCTGGTCTGGCTGGCCTGGGAATCCTGGCAGGTGACCCCTGCGTCGACGTCCCGGCTTGATTCGCCTGACGGGAAGGGCCTGTTCCTGAGGGGGCTGACCACCAACCTGCTCAACCCCAAGATCCTGATCCTCTACACCGCTCTCCTGCCGGGCTTTACAAGTCCTGCCATTGGTCATCTGGGTTGGCAGGTCCTGAATCTGGGTCTGATCCATCTGGCGATCAGTCTGGTGATCCATTCCAGCCTCGTTCTCATGGGAGATCGGGCCCATCAGATCGCAAGGCCCTCAATCGGGCGGCATGGCTGGCGACAGGCCCTCATGGCGGGGTGCCTGTTGGCGCTGGCCGCCTGGCTCGCCTGGGAAACCGGGCGTCCGCTCAGGCAATAGCCATGCCTTGTTGGAACCGGCTGTCTGCCCGGCTAGTCTGATCCCATGATCCGTCTTCTTGTTACATCGCCCCTCAGCGCCGATTTCGCCCTGCCCCTGGATGACGGCCAGAGCCGCTATCTGACCCAGGTCATGCGCAAGGGCGTCGGCGATGAAGTTCTGGTGTTCAACGGGGTCGACGGCGAGTGGCAGTGCGTCATCGAGCAGGTAGGCAAGCGGTTCGTCATCCTGCGGACGCAAGCGCAGACCCGGCCCCAGACCCCGAAGCCGAACCTGATCCTGCTGATTGCCCTGATCAAGCGGGGGCGGCTGGAAACCGTGGTGGAAAAGGCGTCTGAACTGGGCGCGGCCGAAGTCTGGCCGGTGGTGACCGAGCGGGCCAGTGTCGAGCGGGCGCGGGAGGACCGGCTTCGCCTGATCGCCAATGAAGCCGCCGAACAGACCGGCCGGGTGGATACACCTGCGATCCGGCCCACCGCCAAGCTCGACAGGGTGCTGGCCGACTGGGACAGGACCTGGCCGCAGGGGCGCAAGCTGCTGTTCTGCGATGAGGCGGGCGATGCGGGCATGGCGGCAGATGTCCTGGCGACGCAGGTTCCCGGCCCGTGGGCGATCCTGGTCGGGCCCGAGGGTGGATTTTCACCGGGCGAGCGGGCCCGGCTGCGCGCCCTGCCGTTTTCGGTTCCCGTGACCCTGGGGCCCCGGATCCTGCGGGCCGATACTGCGGCCATCAGCGCGATGACCCTGTGGCAGGCGGCTCTGGGCGACTGGCTCCCTGTCGCTTAGGCGGTCATGACTGTAACAATCCTGACGCAAGGTCCGGATTATGAGAGGCCTGTTTCTGCCTGGGGTGACCACCCTTGAGGTTTCTGGATTTGCGCCCAACTGTGTGAGCAGCGTAAAGGTCAGCGACGCGGAACAGGCGACAGTCTGACGCCCTTCGTATCGAGACGGGTTTGGGGAGAAGAACATGGCCAGCAATGAGGTCGATGACCGTCCCCTGACCATGCAGGATCTGCTGGCCTGGTTTGAAAAGGGCTCCAAGCCGGCCGACCGCTGGCGTGTCGGGGCTGAGCACGAGAAGTTTGTCTTCCGTCTCGGGTCTCATGACACTGTGGCCTATGAGGGTCCAAACGGCATCAGGGCCTTGATGGAAGGCCTGAAGAGGTTCGGCTGGTCCGGCGTCTATGAAGGCGAGACCATGATCGGTCTTGAGCGGGGCATGGCCAATGTCAGTCTCGAGCCCGGCGGCCAGTTCGAGCTGTCCGGTGCGCCACTGGAGACCATGCACGACATATGTGCGGAAACCGGAGAGCACCTGCAGGAGGTGAAGACGGTTGCCGATGAGCTGGGTCTGGGTTTCCTTGGCCTGGGCTTCACCCCGAACTGGCGGCGGGACCAGATCCCGGTCATGCCCAAGGGCCGCTACAAGATCATGCGGGAATACATGCCCAAGGTCGGCAATCTCGGCCTCGACATGATGTTCCGCACCTGTACGGTGCAGGCCAATCTGGACTATGGCTCGGAAGCCGACATGGTGGCCAAGTTCCGCACCAGCTTGGCCCTCCAGCCGATCGGCACGGCCCTGTTCGCCAATTCGCCCTTTGTCGAGGGTAAGCCCTCTGGATTCCTGACCAAGCGCGCCAATATCTGGACCGATACCGATCCCAATCGCACGGGCATGCTGGATTTCGTCTTCAGGGACGGGTTCAATTTCGAGACCTACGCCCAGTATCTGCTGGACGTGCCCATGTATTTCGCCAAGCGCAACGATCAGTATGTGGACCTGTCGGGCAGGTCCTTCCGGCAGTTCATGGCCGGAACCCTGGCTGAAATGCCCGGCGACCGGGCGACCATCAAGGACTTTGCCGACCACTCGACCACGGCCTTCCCCGAAGTGCGGCTGAAGCAGTACCTGGAGATGCGTGGATCGGACTCCGGCCCCTGGAGCCGCCTGTGTGCCCTTCCGGCCCTGTGGACCGGCATCTTCTATGACAGCCAGGCCCTGGCTGCGGCCTGGGACCTCTGCAAGGACTGGCCCCTGGAAGATCACGAGCGCTTGCGGGCCGATGTGTCGCGCCTGGGCATGAAGGCACAGATCGCTGGCCGCACGGTTCAGGACATCGCAAAGGACATGGTGGCCATCGCCAGGTCCGGCCTGAAAAACCGTGCGCGCCTGAGTGGCGGCATGGTGGATGAGACCGGTTATCTGGCCGAACTGGAAGAGATTGCCGACAGCGGCATGACCCCGGCCGACCGCCTGCTCGAGCTCTATAACGGCCCCTGGCAGGGCGATGTGACTCCGGTCTTCGATGCCTTCGCCTACTAGACTTCAACGGGTCTCTTGAGCAGCCAGCCTTGCTAGTCGCCGCAGGGCATGGTCATCTGCGACCATCTCGCGGCGGGCAGGTCATGCTCCCGTGCCGGCCTTACTTGCGGAATTCTTCCCCATGAACCTCGTCTTCCTGATCGGGATCGTCATCACACTGGCGACCGGCATTCCGGTCTTCAACCAGCTGCGCAAGACCCATCCCCGGGGTCTGATGATCCTGTTTTTCGCCGAAATGTGGGAGCGGTTCTCCTATTACGGCATGCGCGGCCTGCTGGTCTTTTACCTGACCCAGCATCTGTTGTTCGACCAGAAGGCGGCCAGTTCCCAGTATGGGTCCTACACCTCGCTGGTCTATCTCCTGCCCCTGCTGGGAGGCATGATTGCAGACCGCTGGCTGGGCATGCGCAAGGCCGTGGCCTTCGGTGCCCTGCTGCTGGTGGCCGGTCACCTGACCATGGCCTATGAGGGCAAGCCTGCGACCCAGACCCTGACCTATGCCGGACAGGCCTATGATGTGACCTCGACCGGCCGGATGGAGGACCTGAAGGCCCGCCTGATCGTCGGTGGCAAGCCCTATGAATTCGGCCCCGCCAAGACCGGCGGCCTGGAAATCAAGGATCTTCCGGCCGGGTCGGCCCTGCCATCTGTCCTGCCGGACGGTGCTTTCAAAATGAGCGCCGAACAGGACAAGACCGGGGTCAACGCCTTCTATCTGGCCGTGTCCCTGATCATTATGGGCGTCGGCTTCCTGAAGCCGAACATATCCGCCATTGTCGGCCAGCTTTATCCCCAGGGCGACCCCCGTCGGGATGCGGGCTTCACCCTCTACTATTACGGCGTCAACCTGGGTGCTTTCTGGGCGGCCATCGTCTGTGGTCTGCTGGGGCAATATGTCGGATGGTGGGCCGGTTTCGGTGCTGCCGGCATTGGCATGGCCCTGGGCTGGATCGCCTTCATGCTGGGTCGTCCCATGCTCCAGGGCAAGGGCGAGCCTCCGAACCCCGAACACCTCGCCGCTCCTTATATCGGTCCGCTCAACCGCGAATGGCTGATCTACATTCTGGGCCTGGCCGGTGTTGGCCTGGTCTGGCTGCTGGTGCCGCGCAATGACCTGGTGGGCAAGGCGCTGATCGCTTCGATCCTCGGCTCGGCAGGGTTTGTCATCTATATCATCGCCAAGGTCTGCCAGACCTGGCAGGAACGTCAGCGCATGTTCCTGGCCGTGATCCTGGTATTGGGCGCTGTCGTCTTCTTCACGCTGTTCGAACAGGCCGGAACCTCACTCAGCCTGTTTGCCTCGACCAATGTGGACCTCTCCATTACCCGGAGCGCGGGAACCTTCCTGGGGATCCCTTATGGCAGCCACGCCCAGCTGGCGGCAGCAGGCATTACCCCCGGTGGCAGCTTCAGCTGGATCGATACGGGCATCGGCGCGGCCCAGACCCAGAGCTTCAATGCCGGCTTCATCCTGCTTTTCGCCCCGTTGTTTGCGGCCATGTGGACCTGGCTGGGTGCCCGGGGCATGGACCCGAACCCCACCCTGAAGTTCGGCCTTGGCCTGATCCAGGTGGGTCTGGGTTTCATGGTCGTGGTCTGGGGGGCGGGTCTGCATGACGCGGTCTTCAAGATGCCGCTGATCCTGCTGGCCCTGCTTTACATGCTGCACACCACGGGCGAGCTGTTCCTGTCGCCGGTGGGTCTGTCCCAGATCACCAAGCTGGCCATGCCGACCGTGGTGTCCTTCATGATGGCAGTCTGGTTCCTGGCCTCGTCCGTCGCCCAGTTCGTGGGCGGTGCCATTGCCGGCATGGCGGGCACCGAGACGGTCGGCGGCCAGGTGCTCGACCCCGGTGCCGCCCTGGCGGCCTCTGTCCGGGTGTTCAACATGCTGGGCATGGCCGGGATCGCCATCGGGGTTGTCTTCATCGCCCTGAGCTTCGTCACGAAGTCATGGGGCAATGTGGTTGCCGGGACCGCAGAGGAAGGGCCGCTGGCCTAACCGAACGTCTTGCGTATGCGGATGTAGTACATCTGGCCAAACTGGATGTCGCGATCGTCTGCATAGGCGAGGCCGTTCCTGTTGCGCGGCCCGTTATAGACGTAGCGGGTATTGCGGAACCCGCGCTCTGTCGCATTGGACCATTCTCCGCGAACGCTCAGATCAGGCCTGGGCTTCCACTCGAT
This sequence comes from uncultured Alphaproteobacteria bacterium, assembly GCA_903928755.1. Classification (GTDB taxonomy): domain Bacteria; phylum Pseudomonadota; class Alphaproteobacteria; order Caulobacterales; family Caulobacteraceae; genus Phenylobacterium. The sequence continues at coordinate 10,446 of CAIYSH010000485.1, forward strand.
ATAGGGCTGGACATAGGTCTTGAGCTTGCTGATTTCGATTTCGTCCAGGCGGTAATAGGTCTGCCGCCAGGCCCCATTGACCTCAATGCCCCAGTTCAGCTGGTGCTGCGGCAGGTCCCAGCTGAAACTGGCTTGCCATTCCAGCGGGCGCAGGCCGGAAATCTCGCGCTTGACCCCGGTGGTCGGGTCCGTGACGTCTGATCGACGCCAGGTGCTGGAGCCCCGCAGCTGGGCACCCTTCATGCCGATGCGGTCGAAGGGCAGGGTCATTTCCAGGGCCAGTTCATCCTTGGTCCCGTCGCCTATATTGGCCGGGGAATCGAAGGCCTCAGTGGCGGTGAAGACCGGTGCCCGGTCGATGACATCGGTCAGGTCCGAATGCCGAAGGGTTACCGAAACCGATCCGGTGCCAAGAAATCCCTGCTCCAGGGTGGCCTCACTGACCCAGGCCTGTTCCGGCACAAGGTCGGGGTTTCCGGCGGTGACCAGACCCGAATTCTGCGAGGTCCCCGCCGTGAAGTCGCCAAAGTCCAGTTGGCCCACGACCCGCTCGATGTTCAGCCGTACCTGGGTGGCTTCACCAGGGGCCCAGGTTACGGCCAGCCGTGGCTTGTCAAAGGACAGGGTCTTTTTCAGATTGACCTCGCCCCGGGAGGAAATCTGCGAACCCTCATGACGCAGGCCACTCTCAAAGGTCCAGTGGGGCAGGGGGTGCCAGACGGCCTTACCAAACAGCTCGTAGCGCTCTTCCTCCACCTGGACATTGCCGCCGGGAATGGGAATGACCTTGCCATTGGCGGCGAAGGTCAGCCTGTTTTCAAGGGTATTGAGAACATCCTCGCTGCCGAATTCCAGGGACAGGCTCGGACTGCGGGTAGACCTCACCACGGCCCGGGCAATGGTTTCGCGGGTGTCAGAGCCCTGGCGGAAGTCATCCAGGCCACGTGAACCACGGCTGACGGCATCGAACCGCTCATTGCGGCCCCGCTGCAGACCGACCAGTTCCAGGTTCGTGGCGCCGGAAAGGGGGCGGGTAAAGCGCAGGCCGAATTCGCCTTCGTCGGCAATGTATCCCCGATGGGAGTGGATCAGGTCGCCACTGGGAAAGGTCGCGCGATTGGTCTCGTCATAATCCCAGAACTGTCGCTGCAGGCGCCCGCTGACCTTGAGCGTCCCGCCGGCAAGAGGCGATTCATAGGCGCCTGTGGCGTGGTAATCGTGTCCCCCGGCCTCAGACTGTACGCTGGAACGGATCAATGGGACGCCCGTCGGGCTGATCCGCAATCTGGGACCATCGCCCGATCCATCGTCAATGAAGGTGCCCACAAACAGGCCAAGGTCCCAGTTCCGGCCCTTGGAGCCACCCGAGCCCTCAAGGCGGGCGGCTGGCCCGTTCCGGCCATCCGATGCGTAGAAATTGTTGGCCACAGCGAAAAGGCCGTGGGTCCCGCTGTCGGTCTTCAGGATGATATTGGCAATGACGGGCTTGCCCTGCATGTCGATCCCTGGAGCACCGCCGCGGATCAGGTCGATCCTGGCCACCTTGGAGGCCGGTGTGCGGCGAAGGATGTCGTCAAGATTGTCCGACTTGGATGCAGGTCTCTGGCCATCGATCAGGACATTTCCGGCGGCCCCTTCAAAGCCACGCACCCCGTCGCCGCCATTGAAGACAAAGCCCGGAACGCGATCGAGCATTTCCCGCGCATTGACCGGGCCTGCCGCCGCAAAAAAGGCCGGCGGATAGGCCACTATGCCGTGGCTGGTGGCCGCTTCAGGGGCGACAGCAACCACCGCCTGGGTCAGGGCGTAGATCAGGCTCATAGCGGATCGTCCTCGGGCGATGACGGAATAACGGGCGCTGAACGGCCCTGGAAGGCCAATGTATGGCCGGTCGCGTGCGACTAGGCCGGGACAGCTATCCTAGACGCTGGTGCCGCCCACGGTCAGGCCGGTGATCTTCAGCGAGGGCTGGCCGACGCCAACGGGGACGCTCTGCCCCGACTTGCCGCACACGCCGACACCCGGGTCAAAGTCAAAATCATTGCCGATCATGGTCACCCGGGTCAGGGCGGAAGGACCGTCGCCGATCAGGGTCGCGCCCTTGACGGGCGAGGTGATCTTACCGTCTTCGATCAGATAGGCCTCAGTGCACTGGAAGACGAACTTGCCATTGGTGATGTCCACCTGGCCGCCGCCGAAATTGGCGCAGTAAAGGCCCTTTCTGGTCGACTCGATCATTTCCGCCCTGGGCGTGGTGCCGTTGTCCATGGCGGTGTTGGTCATGCGGGGCATGGGCATGTGGGCATAGGATTGCCGGCGACCATTGCCGGTCGCGGCCAGGCCCATCAACCGGGCGCTCATCCGGTCGTGCATGTATCCCACCAGAATGCCGTCCTCGATCAGGACCGTGCGCTCGGTCGGTGTGCCTTCGTCATCCACGGTGAGTGACCCGCGCCGTCCCGGCAGGGACCCGTCATCAAAAACCGTGACCCCCTTTGCCGCCACCCGTTCGCCGATCCTGCCGGAAAAAGCTGAGGTGCCCTTGCGGTTGAAGTCCCCCTCCAGACCGTGACCGACCGCTTCGTGCAGCAGGACGCCATTCCAGCCGGCGCCCAGCACAACATCCATTTCCCCGGCCGGACACGAAATGGCGTCCAGATTGACCAGGGCCTGACGCAGGGCTTCTTCGGCCTGATCCTGCCATTTGTCGGGACTGATCCAGGCCTCGAAGCCTGCCCGACCGCCAGCACCGGCAAAGCCGTTCTCCCGGCGACCATCCCTTTCCACAGTCAACTGGACATTGATCCGGGCCAGGGGGCGGACGTCGCGAATCAGTCGTCCATCGGCCCTCAGGATTTCCACGGTGCGGCGCTCTCCGGACAATGAGGCCATGACCTGCACGACCCGGGGGTCACGTGCCCGGCACCAGGCGTCGATTTCCTGCAGCAGGGCGACCTTGTCCGAAAATGCCGGCGACGCCGTGGGGTCGTCCTCGCCATAGAGCCGTGTGTTGGTTGCCCGCGGCGACTGATCAGCGGTGCCGCTATAGCCGCGTTTGGCCAGGGCCGATGAGTCTGCCGCCCGGCGCAGGGCCGCTTCGGTGATTTCGCTGGAGTGGGAATAGCCGGCGGTGTCTCCCGCCACGACCCGGAGGCCAAAGCCCTCCGACGAATCATAGGATGCCGACTTCAGACGGCCGTCATCAAACAGGAACGACTCACTTTCAGACCTTTCGATGAACAATTCGCCGTCATCGGAGCCCTGAAGCGCGTCATCGAGAATGGCATGGGCGCGGTCCAGCGAAATCCCGGCGGCTTCCAGGATCGATGGGGTAGGGGAGAGCGCATTCATCTAGAAACCCATGGAAAAGCGAAATTGTCAGGACTTCAAATAGGGGTTTGCCGCGGCCCCGTCATCACTTACCGCCTGACCGGTGTTCGCTTTTACCCTTTCCTGTGGTCTTCCCGCAGGGTGAGGGCGGGAAAGGGTGTTCAACCGCCTTGGCAAGCCGTAATTCAGCGCGTATGGACGCCTTGGAAGGGGCCGATCCATAGTATGGGGCAAGCCCCTATTTCGTCTGACCGGCGTGGTGCCTTATGCCGCGGCCGATCAGACAAGCAGACCGAGGGGACATGACGTCGAGGTTTCAAGGTATGCGGGCGTGGGCGGCAGGTGCCGCTGCGGGCGCAATGACAGCGCTGTGGGGCGTCGCAGCCCTGGCGCAAACGCCGGACAATATCGGCCAGCCGACTCCAGGCGCGATCGACCTGCAGCCGGGCGTTACGCCCCTGCGGAATGATGCGATCTTCTTCCATAATGA
>CAIYSH010000486.1 GCA_903928755.1 uncultured Alphaproteobacteria bacterium
GCTCATGCGGCCCGACGGCATGCTGCTGGACGAACCCAGCAACCACCTCGACCTGGAAAGCCTGATCTGGCTCGAGGCCTTCCTCAAGTCCTATGACGGGGCCCTGCTCATGACCTCCCACGACCGGGCCTTCATGAACCGCATCATCGGCAAGGTGGTGGAGATCGACGCTGGCTCGCTGATCACCTATTCCGGCGACCTCGACTTCTACGACCGTCAGCGGGCCCTCAGCGAACAGCAGCGCCAGGCCCAGTACGAGCGCCAGCAGGCCATGCTGGCCAAGGAAGTCAAATTCATCGAGCGGTTCAAGGCCCGCGCCTCCCACGCCGCCCAGGTGCAGAGCCGGGTGAAAAAGCTCGACAAGATCGAGCGCGTCGAGGCGCCCCGCCGCCGCCAGTCGGTCCAGTTCGAGTTCAGGACCCCGCCCCGGTCCGGCGACGACGTGATCAGCCTGCGCAATGTCCACAAGGGCTATGGCGCCCAGCCCATCTATCAGGACCTCGACTTCCTGGTGCGCCGCCGGGAGCGGTGGTGCGTCCTGGGCGCCAATGGCGCGGGCAAGTCCACCCTGCTGAAACTGGTGGCCGGCGACATCGCCCCAGACCAGGGCGCCGTCAGCATCGGCGCCAATGTCCGCATGGGCTATTTCGCCCAGCACTCCATGGACGTTCTCGAGGGCGAAGAGACCATCTTTGAGTCCCTCGACAGTGCATTCCCCCAGGCCGGGCAGGGCGCCCTGCGCACCCTGGCGGGGTGCTTCGGTTTCTCCGGCGATGACGTGGAAAAGCCCTGCCGGGTGCTCTCCGGCGGCGAAAAGGCCCGCCTGGTCATGGCCAGGATGCTGTTCGACCCGCCCAACCTGCTGGTCCTGGACGAGCCCACCAACCACCTCGACATGGCCACCAAGGAAATGCTGGTCGCCGCCCTGGCCGACTTCGAAGGCACCATGCTCTTCGTCTCCCACGACCGCCACTTCCTGGCCGCTCTCTCCAACCGGGTGCTGGAACTGACGCCGGAGGGGGTGCATCAGTATGGCGGGGGCTATACGGAGTATGTCGCGCGGACGGGGCAGGAGGCTCCGGGGCTGCATCCGCAGGGGTAGGGGGGGCAATAACCCTTAAGCCACGCTCAGACCCCGCGCCTGCCTGAGATCATTGAGCGAGCGGAATGATCTCGGTCCGAATGAAGTCGACACGGCTCAAGAGCATCCGCGCATTGTCCTCCGTCTGCGGGACATCTAACGGATAGCTGTCTGAAAGATCCCGGGAATGGAGCACGTTCTCCCCCCAGTTCTCAGCGATGGCGCAGTAAAGATCCAGGGCGATGTCGGGCGTCGGCGTATCGTCTGTCTCAAAGTGCATGGACGGCAAGTCCCCGACAACAACCCAGCGCTCCCTGTCCTCAGGCAATCCACCCGGCTCAAACCGCATGAGAAAGAGCCCGATCATGGGCCCAACCCCAAAGGCCAGGGTCAGGCTCTCTATGGGAGGCGTCCAGTGATAACTATGGACAAAAGCCTCTGCCACAGCCGTGAGCGCCTTAACGGCCTCAACCTCCTCTGGGCTGGTGTAGTCAATGTCGAGTCCGACAGGGAAGCGGGATGTGTCAATCAGGGGGTGCATGACGGATCGTCATATCAGATTTGGTTGGAGGCAAGAACAAATCGGCAACAAACAAAAAGTTTGAACGCCTCTGATGGTTTCAACTGATCTACCAGCCGCCCCGACAATGAGGGCCAAATTCAGATCGCCACTTTATGAGATGGCAAACGAGTTTAATGCACTGTCACCGTAACTCGAGTAGTGTTATATTATTTCAAGGCTTTAGAAGGATCGGAAAAGGCACTTTTGTCGCAAAGCCTGGCTTATCGACCATGACCTGTACAGGATGATAGGCCACGAGCAGAACTGGTCCTAGTTCGCGCGGAAACTGCATCGCCGCCGTTTCAATTGGCACTGCGCTTGAGACCTCTGCCTGGATCTCAACCGGCTCTTCGTGGACCTGGGTGATTGCGCCACCACTTAGTGCATTCATGACAACGACTTGTATCTGAGCCCGCACGATCGCTGGATCTGGCCAGCTCCAATTACTGATCACGGCTTCGCCCGCGCCGTTCAATCGAATGCGAGTTTCACTTCGGATATGGGTTTCGAGGTGATTCAACTCTGTTTCAAACTCAACGGGCGACATAGCAGAAAGTGTCATAATTCTTTTCCGATATTGATCTGGATTAGAAGATTCATTTCGGATTACATCCGTCAAACTTACAAGCAATGTAAGGGTGAGGTGACGATCGTCGTACTGCACAAGTCTCGCCCGCGTTCCCCCAAGATCGTGCGCAATAGCGCCTTGAGACAGGCATGCCGCTGCCAGCGCCAACATGGGGCACACTACAACCTTCATCGGCAGTAACTGACAGTAGGCTGCGAGGCTGTGCCTGCGGAGCTCAGGAATTGAAACGTCCAACATGCTGTCTTTCCGCTGTTTGCAGCGGTCGCCAGCAGCGTTGCTAGTGCATCACCAGTCACGCGAATATAGCGAATTCGATAGGTGCCAGGAGCATTTACGTAGCTGTCACTTCCAGTCTCCGTCGTTGTAAACGCCAGGCTCGAGGTAAATTGCAGGACCGAATAACCATCGGTTGCGTCTGTCGCCAAGGTCATCGACGAGACCCCGAACGGTGTGACCGGCGGCTGGCGATAGGGAGAATACTTTGCAGCTTGTCCGGTTAAGTCAGGGCTTGGGGTCCCACGCAGACAAGAGAGCACGTAGGGCGAAATATCCGTGACGTGATAAGCGTAGCCTGACGGAGCATTGCCGACCGCAACTGTGTTCCCGCCGCAAATCGAGTCTCGTGTCGCGACACTCCCGTCCGGATTGAAATAGCCAAATATTGCAAACCCATCCAAGGCCCAACCGATCGGGTGCGTATCCCAATAATGGGAGGTCTGTGCAGCCAACACACAAACCGGGGCAGCATGATAGTGATAGTCATCTGCCCGCCCGGCGTGACCATTGCATTCATCCAGCTCCCCCGCCACTTTCGTGTCTCCGACGCCATTCGCTTGGCATCCGCCCTGCTTGCAAGGGTTGAATATTGGTACGCCATTGATTGCGACGCCGACTGGACCATCGACAACGCTTGTGGTGGTCGTTGCGATTGCAGGATTGAGCGGTATCCGCCAACCGTTCGCGCCCCGGAAATTTTGCTCGGTCGGGACCTGCAAATTGGTCGCGGTGATCCCCTTCATCATTGCGTGAGTAGCGATGCCATCAGAGCTGATGTACGCATAAGTCCCGTCACAACTCACCGTCGGCGTTCCAGTTTTGGATGCCATTGTTGAGCTGCGAACGCGCTCGCACGCCGTGGTGGAGCCCGCCAAAGTAGTTCGGGTAAACGAGAAATTGAGGGAAGCGCTGCCGAGAGTAAGCGACTTTATAGCATCTGTTAGGACCTGCCCTGTCACTGAAGATTCACTTGAGGGAAGTGTAGGAGTTCCTGAGAGCGCATAAATTGTAATTGTGTACGACTTGGCCCCTCCGCCGGAGGAACACGGGGGATCATAAGCAGTTTGCGGCCCGTCACTGCCTGCCCCCACACTTCCAAGCATGGAGTCTTTGGAAAGCGAAGTTGTTCCAGCTGGGATGCTATGAACGACCCAATTCCACTTTGTCGTTCCGTCCCCAGGCAAGGTTGTCATTAGGATCGCGAATTCCTTGGTGCCAGACGGGGCACCCGACCAGGCCAGCGGCAATGTAGACCCAGCACCGTCACAACTATATGCGTCCGGCATGGTTCCACCTGCCGCAACAGCAGTACTGGTCACAGCAAAGTTGCTCGCCGTAGTAGTAGTTGTGGTGGTGGTTGCGGTCGAGCTACTCGACGAACTGTTTCCACCTCCACGGCATGCGCTCAGGAGGCTCAATGCAAAAATCAATGAAATTCTAGAAAATTTGTTCATCACGCAAAGACTTCCTTCGCTCGGGGCAACTTAGCCCCTTTTAAAACAGTTTCAGCCGTGTCGGGGCTTAGGCCGCTAATGTGGATGAAATGTGGAGGGGATCGCCTGATCGAGAATGAGATATGGGGCGACGATGCGAACGGTTTTACGGACCTTGAAAATCGCTGCGAAGATGAACTCGTAGATCGTCGAGTGGGGCATTTCGGGGCCCAAAGGCAGCAAGTGCACGCGGACCGCGCCTCGCCCCCTTGGGCTGACCGAGCGGTCCAGCGGCAAGGCTCCAAAGACCTTCCCACCAATATCGGGGCGATTTTCCTCGAAGAAGAAATCGGCGATACCTTTGCCAGGTGCGACTGCTGCGCCTTCAATTCCAGTATTATGGGCCTTCGCAAGATCGGCCAGAATTAGGTCTGTTTGTGACTGTGGCGCGTCCGCTTAGTGCGAAATAAAACGTTACAATGGTTTTGCACGAGCGGTTTGGCATTAAGGCACCCAAGACGAACGGTCGAGTCTGAAACCACACCATGACCTTTAGATCAGATCTTCAGTAAAACTCATGCCTAAGCGGGAGGTCGTCAAAGTCAAAACCCAAATGCATAGCGTTACTATAATGTCCGAATTTGCATCATTGCTCGTTATCGCAACCACACCGCCAGCTTCTGGCGGCCGTCAGGGTCCCAGCCCATGAGCAGGACGTACAAACCTTTTGGGTCTTTGTTGGCCGGCTTCGGCGGAAGATCGAGCCCGGCCAAACTTCGAATTACGGTGACACCCCACTTAACTCGCCAC
>CAIYSH010000487.1 GCA_903928755.1 uncultured Alphaproteobacteria bacterium
CGCAAGGTCCTGAAGATCGCCAAGGAGCCGATCAGCCTCGAAACCCCTATCGGTGATGAAGAAGACTCCCACCTGGGCGACTTCATCGAGGACAAGAATGCCATCCTGCCCATCGATGCGGCCATCCAGTCAAACCTGCGGGAAACCACCACCCGGGTCCTGGCCAGCCTGACGCCGCGGGAAGAGCGCGTCCTGCGGATGCGTTTCGGTATCGGTATGAACACCGATCACACCCTGGAAGAAGTCGGCCAGCAGTTCAGCGTAACCCGCGAGCGGATCCGCCAGATCGAGGCCAAGGCCCTGCGCAAGCTCAAGCACCCCAGCCGCAGCCGCAAGCTGCGCAGCTTCCTGGACAGCTAGGGTCTGGTTTCTGCTTTCATGGTAGGCTGGGGCCGAACGCCTCCGGCTCTAGAAATCAGGGCGGGCATGCGGGCAAAATCCGCATACCCGCCCTGAATTCCATCGGGCAGAAGATTGCCGTCCCGGCCTTATCCCCGTGCAGCCGCGATGGCCTGGTCCAGATCTGCCAGGATATCGTCGATATGCTCAATGCCGATGGACAGGCGGATATAGCCCGGCGAGACGCCGGTCGCGGTCTGTTCTTCGGCGCTCAGCTGTGAGTGGGTGGTCGAGGCCGGATGAATGGCCAGGCTGCGCGCATCCCCGATATTGGCCACGTGGTAGAACATCTTCAGGCCGTCAATAAACCGGCGTCCGGCATCAATACCGCCATCCAGTTCAAAGCCCACCAGCCCGCCATAGCCGCCCTTCATAACCCGATCGGCCCGTGCGCGGGCTTCTCCGGACTGGAGTGAGGGATGGATGACCCGGGCAACCCCTTGCCGAGCCTGCAGCCACTTGGCCACTGCCGACGCATTGGCACAGTGGCGTTCCATCCGCAGGGCGACGGTTTCAATGCCCTGGATCAGTTGAAACGCATTGAACGGGGAGAGGGCCGCGCCAAGATCGCGCAGCAAGATCACCCGGGCCCTGAGGATATAGGCAATGGGACCGAGGGGTTTGACGGCCTGGGTCCAGACGGCTCCATGATAGGACGGATCGGGGGTGTTCAGCAGGGGCTGGCGCTCCGGCCGGCTTTCCCAGTCGAACGTGCCGGAATCCACAATCAGGCCACCGATCGAGGTGCCATGACCTCCAAGGTATTTGGTGGCTGAATAGACAATGATGGCCGCGCCATGGTCGAAGGGGCGGACCAGCAGGGGGGCTGCCGTATTGTCCATGATCAGGGGGATGCCGAATGCCTTGCCAATGGCTGCGACCTCGGCGATCGGGAAAACCTCCAGCTTGGGATTGGGCAGGGTTTCCGCATAATAGGCGCGGGTCCTGTCATCGGTCGCGCGGCGGAAATTCTCCGGGTCGGTCGGGTCGACAAAGCGGACTTCGATGCCCTGATCCTTCAGCGTGTTGGCAAACAGGTTCCAGGTGCCGCCATAAAGGGCGGTCGAGGAGACGATGTTGTCGCCGGCCCGCGCCAGGTTCTGGATGGAATAGGCAGACGCGGCCTGCCCCGATGCGACGGCCAGGGCACCAACCCCGCCCTCCAGCGCCGCGACCCTCTGCTCCAGCACATCGGTGGTCGGGTTCATCAGTCGGGTATAGATATTCCCCAGCTCCTGCAGGGCAAACAGCGAGGCAGCATGGCCCGTGTCATGGAACTGATAGGAGGTGGTCTGGTGGATGGGCACGGCCACAGACCCGGTCGTGGGGTCGGCGCGCCATCCAGCGTGCAGGGCGATGGTCTCGGGATTCCGGCTGTCTGACATGGCGCGTGTCCTTCCTGTTTTTA
>CAIYSH010000488.1 GCA_903928755.1 uncultured Alphaproteobacteria bacterium
GGTCGGACCAATCCACGCCAAAGCCACCATTGGCTGGCTCAAAGGGCACTATCCCTACCCCCAGGGCGCGTAGATGTTCTGACCATAGACCGTCGGAACCCAGGCGCGGCCAGGATGCCCCGCCCAGGGCGAGGACCACAGCGTCTGAGGAGATAAGGTGCCGGTCACCCCGGGCATTTTCGAAGACCAGCGCACCGCAGTCTTCCCAGCCCAGCCATGTCTCGCGAAAGCTGAATTTGGCACCCTGATCCACCAGCCGCGCCATCCAGCTGCGCAGCAGGGGAGAGGCCTTCATGGCCACCGGAAAGACCCGACCACTCGAACCGATGAAGGTGGGCTGACCAAGCGCCTCACACCAGGCACGCAGGCCGGTCGGCGGAAAGTCGGACAGCGCCGGTATCAGATGCCGACGCGCAGCTCCGTATTTTTCGACAAACGTGTCGAAGGGTTCGCTGTGGGTCAGATTCAACCCGCCACGTCCGGCCATCAGGAACTTCCGGCCCGCACTGGGCATGCGATCCAGGATCGTGACGCCGACACCGCCTTGACGGAGGACTTCAGCCGCCATGAGTCCTGCAGGTCCTGCACCAATGACAATGGCCTGAGGCTCAGACATGGCCAGACCTGCAATGGCCACAATGGAATATGGCAGGAGCCATTTTTGACGAATGAGTCAATTTCATGCTCCGGACACAAAATAGCCCGCTGCGGGGGATAATCGCAGCGGGCTCTTTTGAGCCGAAGCTCGTATTAAGAGGCGTTTCCTCCCCGAAACGCCGGAGACTGAAGGCTTGAAGCCAATCTCGTCTCTCGCAAGACACAGAAAACGGCAATTTCAGTCGCAAGTCAATGCGCTCTTTGAGAGACAAATTCCGAGTGCCGCCCAATTCTCCAGCAACGACAGATAAATCTGCATTGAATTCGATCATTTTTGACAGATTGGTCAAAATTGTCCGCAATGAGCCTTCAAGGCCTCTGTTGCCTTGCTCTGAACGTCGAACACGAAATCCGGACGCGAGACCGTGACAGGGCCTCGCCCGGCTGCCGTCAGTGACGTGGCGATCTCGGCAACCTTTGCGTTGGGGACCAGAAGTCCGTTCGGCCTGCGCGAGGCCCCGAGGGATTCGAACTGGCGTGAGAGATCTTCGTCCCCCGCCTGCGAGGGCCAGACAAGGGTCGCACTGCCATGCGCCGACGCCCTGGCTTCGAGGATTCGCAACAGGGCTTCAGCGGAAGCCAGATTACCTGGCGTCCAGTCTGCAAGACGGGACGCAGCAAGATGGGCCTCGCTCTTCAGGATAACCCCGTCGCTGAGGATCTTCAGACCATTGGCCTGAAGGGTTGCACCCGTGGTTGTGATATCGACCACAAGCTCCGCTGCCCCGGCTGCTGGTGCCCCCTCCGTCGCGCCTGCAGACTCTGAAATCCGGTAATCGGCAATCCCGTGTCGGGCAAAGAAGGCCCTGGTCTGGACCAGATACTTTGTGGCGACCCGCATCCGGCGACCGGTCCGGGCCAGCATGTCATGGGCAACCTCTTCCAGATCCGACATGTTCTCCACATCGAGCCAGCTCCGGGGGGCCGCCACGACGAGATCAGCCCGGCCAAAGCCAAGGGCCTGCAGCAAGAGGACATCGCGGTCGATATTCGGACCGCGTTCACGCAGAAGGTCTTCGCCCGTCACACCCAGGTGAACTTCGCCTGCCTCCAGGGCTTCAGCAATGTCACCCGCCGACAGCAGCCGCACGGTGATCCCCGACACACCCTTGAGGTCTGCCGCATAGCCGCGGTCCCCACCCGAAACCGAGAGGGAGAGGCTGCAATCCTGCAGCCAGGCTTCAACCTGTTCCTTCAGACGGCCCTTGGACGGGACAGCCAGGACAAGCAGACGGTTCATGATGTCACCTGTTCCATGGCGCGCCCCGGTCGGACCATGCACCCGATGGCCCTGGATCGGACGGCGGCACCAGGACTTGGACCGTCCTCACCTGCGCCTCCAAGGCGGCTGAGCAGACCATCATAACGGCCCCCAGCAGCGATAGGGTCCTGAGGATCCAGTCCGGCTGATCTCACCTCGAACGTCATCCCATCGTAATAGTCAAAAGCATGGCCCAGTGCGGTCGAGAAGGTCACATCACATTCCGCTACGCCCGCCGCCACAAGTCGCTCCAGTTGGGTCCTCCAGGCGCGCAGGGCCGTCTGGAGTTCTCCTGCGGGGTCAGGGGCCAGAGCCGATATGGTGTCCAGAGCCTCCGAAGGCCGGCCCTGCACAGCCAGGAAGGCGGAAATGGCTGCGGCCTGATCGCGGGTCAGGGCAGGTGCCGAACGCCCCTCAGCTTGCTGAATGAGCCGCTGGGCGATTTCGGCCGGGGTTCGTCCTCCGACCGGCTGGATGCCCGCCAGCGACCAGACTTCCTCAAGAGCGGCCCCTGCCGCATCGGGGCTGAGACCACCCAGGATCCTGGCTAGCCCGTTATCAGGACGGAGACCTGCTTCCTGCCCGGCCCGGGCGAGCTCAGCCTGCAGGAGACGAGGTCGCGAGGCGGCACGCTTGATGCGCGCGCCCAGTACCGGCGAGAGTGCCAACCCGTCCACAAAGGCAGCAAACAGGGACACATCCCCCAGCCACAGGGAAAGATCACGACGGCCACCTGTCATGGCCGCACGCCAGCCAAGCATGATCATGTCGAAATCCGCATCTGCTGTCGGGCCTGCAGGCCCGAACCGTTCGACACCGATCTGGACAAACTCCTCCGCCTGGTTCGCACGGTCCGAGGAGGCCCGGAAGACCTTGCCTTCATAGAGATAGTTGCCGGCGGATTCGCCGCTTTCAATATGCGCCCTGGCAATGGGTGCCGTGAAGTCAGCCCGCAGGCAGGCCTCCTGGCCGCCTTCCGCCTGGACGACGAACAGCCGGGCCCTCAGGGATTCTCCGGCCAGGTCCAGCATCAGACCCAGCGGTTGAAGGATCGCCGTATCCGTAGGCTGGGCGCCCGTAGCGACAAATGGCGCACGGATGGCGGCGAGCAGGTCGGCCGGAATTGCGGGCTCAACAAGCATTGACCTAGCTCTCGAGAATGCGGCGGATGGTGGACACCAGATCCGCTCTGGGGACGGTCTGCTGACCTGGCCTGGATTCCCGCCATTCGGCGTTGTCGGTAACACCCGCTGCCAGGGCGCGTCCGAGATCCAGATCCTTGATCGTCACGGTTCCGGCAGCGATTTCATCACCCCCGAGAATCACGGCGGCGGGAGACAGGCGGCGATCTGCATATTTCATCTGCGGTCGCATGCCCGAAGTGCCCAGATAGACCTCTGCGGCGATCCCGGCCGCGCGAAGTTCCCCGACCACTTCATAGTATTTCGCCATGTCGTCCGGACTGAAAGCGATGATCACCACAGGGCCCCGCGCCTGGGCACCCAGGTCCTGGCCTGCAGCCCGGAGAGCCGAAACCAGTCTGGAGACGCCAAATGAAAACCCGGTCGCCGGCACCGGAGCACCGGAAAACCGGGCGACAAGATCATCATAGCGGCCGCCGCCACCCACCGACCCGAAGCGAACGGCCTGGCCCTTTTCATCGGAAGTCTGAAGCAGAAGTTCTGCCTCGAAGACCGTGCCGGTATAGTATTCGAGACCCCGGACCAC
>CAIYSH010000489.1 GCA_903928755.1 uncultured Alphaproteobacteria bacterium
AGAAAAATGCACCGGAATGACAACCAACAGTCTCCACCCGGCATGATCCTTTTACGAGGCCAGCCTGTAAGGGATCATGTTTGCGGGCGCTGGATTGAGGTCAGCATGTCGGCTAATTCAAGGACGATTGATGCAGAAATGGAAGCTTAGCATCCGACCCGGTCACCAGACTTATGACCTTGGGGCGCGCCGCCCTGAAGAACGAACTAATACCTGAAACGGCGACTTGAACAGAGAGCCGAAATCCGAAACCAACCGTAAGGAGGCGCATCTCGACTAAGGCACCCCGCCCCGGACTGATCTCCTACAGCAAACCCTGGACATACCCGGAAGGGGGAGCCCGGCCTTGCTGCCCAAGGGTCACTGAATGGCACTTGGCTCGTCGGGCATACCCTCAACAGCCACGCCTATCTTGACGAAATTATCAGCTATTCTTTGACCGAATAGGGATATTGTCGCCATGAGCACGACGGCAATAAGCCCCGCCACCACTGCATACTCGACAGCCGTATTACCCTGAGTATTCCAGCTGACGCGTCGGAGCATCCGCGTAAAGACACAAACAGGCCCAATCCGCACTAAACGCATCCCTTGAAAAACCCTGGCCGGAAAGGCAGGAAGAATCCTCCGATCGATCAGTAACTTCCTAGCAGACCGTATCTGAACAAGATTTGAATCTGCAGAGTAGTTGACGCAGCGGATCTCGCCTCTGCCAAAGTTCCCGGATCCGACGCCGACAATAACGTCCCAATCATAACTTCAGCTGATCATCATAGCGGCATGGGATCCAGAAATTTCATGGATGGTCCTTAAATGCGCACCCATGACTGAGGACTTGTCGGCAATTTGATTGCCCCAAGGTCACCCGCTGTGCTCAGAACGGTCTTGCCAATCGGGCTACACGACTGGATCACTTTCAATCCCTGAAACTCAGGCGATTCTGGCACGGCCGCAGGCAATGCCCGCCATTACCTCAGACCCTTTGGCACCGGAACGTCAGGACTGCCCTCCAGCGCAACGGCGACCTTGGAATACATTCCGGTCATACCCTGTCCAAGGACAGACATCGCCCCGAGCAGAGCAAAACCTATGAGGGCGGCGATCACCGCGTATTCAATGCCTGTTGCACCCGCAGACTCCCAAACAAGGCAGTTAACCCGCCCCTTGAACCTGCCGTTGGAATTCCCGGACACCGGACACCCTTTTCAGACCCGATACTCGTTTAAGACTGGTCTCAGGTCTCACCCCGTCTGCCTAGACCATAAAAATTGAAGCTGCCTTCAAGAATTGCCAGACCGCCAACTCCAAATCATGGACGATGCAGGATCACAATGCTGCAAGCTCCCGCCTGTATCGACGCCAGTTCTCCACATAGTGCAGGGCACCTCCAGCCAGCATCCCGGCCTGTGCCTGTGAAATCTCGCGGACAACCTTACCCGGAGCGCCCATGACCAGGGAATTGTCCGGAATTTCCTTGCCTTCGGTGATCAGGCAATTGGCTCCAATCAGGCAATTCCTCCCGATTTTTGCGCCGTTCAGGATGATGGATCCAATACCCACCAGAGAGTTGTCGCCGATCGTGCAGCCATGCAACATCACCATATGACCAACGGTCACATTGGCACCGATTGTCAGGGGAAATCCGGTATCAGTATGCAATACAGATCCATCCTGGACGTTTGAATTCTCGCCGATTTCGATAGGGTCATTATCCCCGCGCAAGGTTGCACCCCACCATACTGAAGCATTTTTCTTGAGGATTACATTGCCGATGACGGCAGCATTAGGTGCGATCCAGTATTCATCCGCCCCTGGTAGCACCGGAACCGTTGATCCCAATACATAGACACTCATCCGTATGCCCCGTTTCTTGTAATTTCGCGCTTGCTTAACCGGTCATAAACCACGTTAGCATCAGCATAATCAGGCGATTCGAGAGGCGAATTCCTCTCAAATCCATACCGGGTTGATTTTCGGCCCGGACAGTCCCGCAGGACGGAGTGGTGCGTGTCTCGTTTGTGGTCCGGGCGATCCTCGTCCCGATATCGACCTGAGAAAGGAGAGCCCCCGGGCTCTTCGCGGCGGCGACTTCGTCTGTTCATTCCTATCGATTTCGGAGGGCAATCCATTGCGGATTCGCCCTTTTTTCTTGCCCTCTAGGAGGCCTTGATGACCAAGCGGATCCTTAAGCGACAGCTGCGCGAAGGCGCATTTGATGCAAGCCAGTTCGAAGATGATTCAAAAATACGGAGATTGCCGCTTGAACGTTCCTGGTCACCCATGGCGCATCACAATGAGGACCGTGAGCAGGGGTATCTGAAAACCATCAAGGCCAAATCCCCCGGACAGGAGTCCCTGATCGCCGCAATCAACGAGAAAAACCTGATCATGGCGCTCGGACCGGCGGGCACCGGCAAGACCTATCTGGCCATTGCCAAGGCCGTGGAGGCGCTGGAGGCCGGAAGGGTTGGGCGCATTGTCCTGTCGCGCCCAGCGGTCGAAGCCGGCGAATCCATCGGCTTCCTGCCTGGAGAGATGGAGGACAAGCTCGCCCCCTATCTTCGCCCTCTCTATGATGCCCTGTCTGACCGGCTGTCCATGAAGCGGGTAAGGTGCATGATGGCGGAAGGTTCCATCGAAATCGCCCCCGTCGGATTCATGCGTGGCCGGACGCTGAACAATGCCTTCGTGGTCATCGACGAGGCCCAGAACTGCACCTACATGCAGCTCAAAATGCTGCTCACCCGTCTCGGCTGGAATTCTACAATGGTAGTTACGGGCGATCCCAACCAGTCAGACCTCCTGCCGGGCATTTCGGGCCTGGGCCCCGTTGCCGAAAAGCTGGAAGCCGTCAGCAACATCGCGGTCGTCCGCCTTCAGGACCGGGACATTGTCCGTCATCCCCTGGTTGCCGAAATGCTGGGAGTTCTATGACCCGGAACGAAATCGGCCCCGATCATGAATCGGGGCCGCAGTCGGCTGGTTCAGGCGCTGGCCGCCGAAATCAGGGCAGATCTTCGGCAAGGATCGCCATTTCAAACATGAAGGAGCCATCGTCGTCCTCATCTTCGAAAACGACGCCGATGAATTCCTCACCGACATAGACCTCAGCAGAGTCTTTCTGCTTGGGTCTCGGCACCAGGGTAATCCGTGCGTTGGCGAATGTGCCGCGCAGGTGCCCCTCGATCTTGCGCATTGCTCGCTCGTCCATCACTCGGCTCCCGGAGCATGTTCCGATAACTGGGAACCGGTCATCGGTTCATATCATGCTCTAAATTTTGAATCAGTGACCTGTCCCTGGAACGATTCCGCCCAGGGGGAGAAGGCTCCAGGCAAGTCAAATCCTGCCAGACCCTAGACGCAGAAGCCCGGCGAGGAAACCTCAGATACCGGTTTCGGTGAACGCTTCCGCCAGGGTGTGATCCATTTTACGGGCCGGCTCATCACAGGTCGGGCAATTGATGAGCCTGGCCGGAACCCCTGCCGCCGTGCAGCCGGCCGGCACATCCTTCAGGACAACGGATCCGGACGCCACCTTGGCATAGTCACCGATCGTGATGTTACCCAGCACCTTGGCGCCAGCCCCCAGCAGGACCCCATTTCCGATCTTGGGGTGGCGATCACCCCGCTCGGCCCCGGTCCCTCCGAGGGTCACGCCCTGAAGCAATGAGACATCATTCCCGATGACCGCCGTCTCGCCGATCACAATGCCCGTGCCATGATCCACGAAGACCCCGGACCCGATCCGGGTTGCCGGATGGATATCAACCTGAAAAACCTCGCTGACCCGGCTCTGCAGATAGAAAGCGATGGTCTCGCGCCCCTCATTCCACAGCCAGTGCGCAACCCTTTGGGTCTGCAGGGCCTGAAAACCCTTGAAGAAGAGGAAGGGCTGGACATAGCCCTTGCACGCCGGATCGCGCTCATAGACGGCGCGCAGGTCAGCTTCAGCAATGGCAACCAGTTCGGGCTTGTTGCGATAGGCCTGGTTTGCCAGTTCCCGCAGGCTCATGGCCCGCAACTCCTGGTCTCCCAGCTTGCGGGCCAGCTGATAGGACAAGGCATCGCCGAGGTTCTCGTGACTGATCACCACCGCATTCAGCAGGGAGGCCAGGGCCGGCTCACTCTTGGCCGCACGCTCGGCTTCGTTCCGCAGTGACGCCCAGACAGGGGGGGGCTGGGACGGATCGAGAATTTCCAGACGCTGGCTCATCGTTTTCTCCCGCCTTCACATTCGCCTGATCAGCCTAGCACAATTTGCGCCAGACCTTCAGGCAGGGAACCCTTGTGGGCCATATGGTAGACCCTCAGCAGCATCGCCACTGTCAGGCTGTCCGTAATATAGCCTGACATGGCGGCATCCATCACTTCACGAAACGGTGCCCGGACCTTGACCAGATCTTCGGTATCGTCGCCATGGGCTGTCCCCCCACCCGGTTGAAGGTCAGTTGCCAGATAACAGATGGCCAGTTCGTCACTCACCGAGTTTGAAAGCTGCAGCCGCATGACCTCCTGCCAGGTTCCGGCCATGAAGCCGGTCTCCTCCAGCAGTTCCCTTTGAGCACCAGCGAGGGGATCTTCATCCAGAGGGCCACCGCCTTCAGGTATTTCCCAACTGTAGTCCGCAAAGGGCAGCCGGTTTTGCCCGACCATCAGGACGGTGCCATCCTCGAACAGGGGAAGAATTGCCAAAGCCCGGTTCTTGTAACCCACCAGTCCATAGAGCGCGGGATTGCCGGTTGGGGCTGTCGCCTGGAATTCGGTGACCGAAATCCAGGGGTTATCATAGACCTTACGGCCAGCCCCCCTCGTCCAGGGCCGACCATGGCTCTGCATCCATTCCGGTTTCTCGCCCATGGTCTAGACTCGCCTTGCCCGTCTGGAGACGAACCCCTTAAACAGGGTTCGCCTTCCCGGCCAGTTCAGGGTTCAAGACATGTCTCCGCCTGCCCGCCCAACCCTTCCGGTATTTGGTGAAGAACTGTCTCTGGTGCCCGCGCCTCATGTGCTGGAATTCCTCGCCCGTCGACGATCCAGCTCCGCCCTGACCCTGGCAGGGCCGCCGCCTTCCGATGCCCAGGTCCAGACCCTGCTGCAACTGGCAATAAGGGTGCCCGACCATGGCAAGCTGGCGCCCTGGCGATTCATTGTCCTGAATGCCGGGAACAAAGCCGCGTTCGCCAGGGAACTGGAAGGTCTGGCCCTGCAAAGGGAGGATGTGCGTCTGGCCGCGAAGCTGGGCAAGCTGAAGGCCCCTCCCCTGGCCATAGCGATCATTTCCAGCCCGAAGCCCTCAGATATTCCGGAATGGGAACAACACCTGTCAGCCGGTGCGGTCTGCA
>CAIYSH010000490.1 GCA_903928755.1 uncultured Alphaproteobacteria bacterium
ATGGCGCGCAATCTGGACGCCAATGTCGGTCGAATTCTCGCAGCCCTGAAGGCAGAAAATCTGGACCGGGATACACTGGTGATCTTCACCAGTGACAATGGCGGCGCCGACTACATCGGCCTTCCGGAGATCAATCAACCCTTCCGAGGCTGGAAGATGACCTTCTTCGAAGGTGGCGTGCATTCTCCTTTCTTCATGCGCTGGCCAGGGGTGATCAACGCAAATACGCACTACAGCCTTCCGGTGGGCCATATCGATATCTTTCCGACAGCCGCCGCCGCTGCCGGTGCGGAAATTCCGCGAGACCGGACGATTGACGGTGTGGATCTCCTGCCCTTTCTGCAGGGCAAGGCGACCGGCAGACCACACCAGACCCTGTTCTGGCGGTCTGGTGCCTACAAGGTCGTACTGGACGGAGACTGGAAGCTGCAGTCCAGTGAGGCCCAGCATAAGGTCTGGCTGTTTAATCTGGCCACGGACCCGACCGAGCAGCATGAACTTTCAACGGCCGAACCCGCGCGGGTTCGCACCATGCTGGCCCTGCTGAAGACCCAGGACGACCAGAGCGCCAAGTCAATCTGGCCGTCACTTGTTAGGGCCCCGATCTTTGTCGATCATCCTGGGGGACAACCCCAGAAAAAAGGTCAGGACTTCATCTTCTGGGACAACTGACCATGCGGCCAGCCACCTTGTTGTGGTTCAGATTCATTTCAGGGTGCACGGTTTCCGATACGGGTCCAGCCCAGCACCCCGACCAGAGCCAGTAGAAGCGCCATGATCAGTTGGATGGCCAGCAGGGATATGACGGGAGAGGTCGGGCGGGCCTCGGTATAGGCCATGGACGAAAACTTGTTATCCACTCCGGACTGCATGGCGGGATCTGTGAAGATGACCAGAAAATCGCGCAGGGATCTGTAGCGGACCAGGGCCACCCGCGCGAAGTCCGTGGGGTCACGCCCCAAAAGCAGCCCCCGGACATGCCCAACATAGACAGGCATGGACCCGTGCTTCAGCAGGGCCGGAAGAACGGCACGGGCATAGGCTCTGTCTTGCTTGACGGCGTCAGGGCCAGTTTTCAGTTGCTCAAGATTGATCATGTAGAATTCACGACCGTCATCGTGAGCGATCAGGCCTGCGATGGCTGCAACGACGCCTGGCTGTTCCGTGGCCGCAGAACTTGCCCGTACTCGCTCCAGCAGCGCACGCCCCTCGGCAGGCCCGATGGGCTGGCCCGAGCCGCCGTACCACAAGGAGAATGTGCCAAATAAGAGGACCAGTGCCCCAGCCCAGAGCCGCTGCAATACCTGTCGAGAGACCATGGCGTCCGCCCTTTTCGTGATCTGTTCGGGTGGCCTCTGGCCTTAAGGCCAGGACCTCAGCTGAACCGGCTGATGAAGGCAATCATCTCACGCGCCATGTCCTCACCCACATCTTCCTGGGAATAGTGACCGGCTGCGAAAACCTTGTGTTCGATCCCCGCAAGGCTGGCACCCGGGATCTGCGACCGGAATTCCGCGCCCTTGTCCATATAGGTGAACGGGCAGCGGTCACCCCAGAGCGTCAGGAACGGTATGTCCGACTTTCGCAGGACCTCCCAGGCCGCCTCATTGTGCTCCCGCTCAACGTCATCGATCGTGATGGGGACCAGCATGGGGAAACGTCGTGCGCCAGCCTTGAACCTTTCGTCGGGAAAGGGGGCGTCATAGGCCGCCCGCGTCTCTGCAGACAGCGGGTGCAGGCACCAGCCCGGCACGATCTTCGACGCCTTCAGTTCGGCCACAGTCTGGCTGTAGACGCGCCAGGACAGGAAGTAGAGCGAAGGGCCACGGGCGATCAGGGCCTGTATCTTGTCCGGGTTGATTTCATCATTGTCCTCCACGGTCTCGCGCCAATCTGCGCCAAACTGCTTCAACAAGGTTTCAGGTGAAAGCGGGCTCTGGGCGGTGAGGCCTGGAATTCCCATACCGCGCCCTGGAAGGCCGGTATTCGACATCACCGCCCTGGAGAACCGCTCGATGTTTTCCGCAAGGACGCGCCCACCAATCAGACCGCCCCAGTCCTGACCGAAAATCGTCATATGGTTCAGGTCAAGCTTGCGGATCAGGCTGGTGACCCACCCAACATGGGCGCTGTAGCTATAGCGCAAGGGATCGGTAAACTTGTCCGACCGACCAAATCCGATCAGATCAGGGACGATTACCCGATAACCTGCCGCCACGAAGGGGCCGATCATCTTCCGGTACAGATATCCCCACATCGGCTCGCCATGGAGCAGAAGAAGGGTCTCGCGGGCATCAGACGGGCCAGCATCAACATAGGCCATCTGCAAACCAGGCTCGACTTCGAGATAGCTTGGCGACCAGGGGTAATCCGTAATTCCCTCAAAGCAGGACTCAGGGGTGCGCAGGGTTTCTGGAAGCAGTTGCGTGCCGGACATCTGTCATCCTGGGGCTGGTTCAAACTGCACCCACGGATTGGCTGCCTGCGATCGATATGCGCCCCAAAATGCCCTCACGGCAAGTCTGGCGAGGAAGAGACCGAGGCCGAAAACCCGGAATACTCGCCACCGGGCATCATCCTGCCTGGTCAAAGCTTTCAATTGACGATGCCCACTGCTTCACGCAATCTCTTTCGAAAGCATACCCTTTTCTCAAATTTCACCAATTCGGGAATAGCCGGGAAATGCAAATCGAAAGCCAGAAAATGGCTGGAACCATGGGAGGGACAACATGTTCAGGAAATCAGTATTGCTGGGTGGCGTCGCTATTTCGGCATGCCTTGTGGCTTTTGCAGCTCAGGCACAAACCGGCCGCAAGGCCATACAAAGTGATGAAACCACCATCTCGGAACTGATCGTAACCGCAGAAAAACGGGAGCAGAAGCTTCAGGAAGTGCCCATTGCGATTTCGGCCTACACGGCCAAGCGTCGCGAGGATCAAGGCATTACCAGCATCCAGGACATTGCCAATTTCACGCCGGGCCTGACCTACTCTTCCAGCCTTGACCGGGCCGCCATCCGCGGCGTCGGCCGCCTGACGAACCGTCTGTCCTCCGAAGCTGCCGTCGCTACCTATTCCGATGGCTTCTATACCACTTCCGTCGCAGAGGCTGGAAAGTCCACACTGATCGTCGACCGGGTCGAGGTTCTGCGGGGCCCCCAGGGCACGCTTTACGGTCGGAACGCCATCGGTGGTGCGATCAATGTCATCTCAAAGCATCCCAGCAAGACCCTGACAGCAGAGGCGCGTGTCAATTTCGGGAATTACGGGCTGCAGAACTATGAAGTGCTGGTCTCCGGGCCCGTCACCGACTGGGCGCGCATCCAGGGCTACGGCCAGTATGTCCGCCAGACCGAAGGCTATTTCAGGAATGTGGCCACGGGAAAACAGGCCACTGACGCCCTGAACAGAAACTACCTGGAATTCCAGGCAGAATTCGATGTGGGCGACAACGGTCTGTTATGGGTGAAATATGCCAAACCGAAATGGTTCGTCGAATCCGGAAATGGCGGCGGTGGCATCAGTGATCGCAATTATGACTATGACCTTCAGGGGGTCGATTACATTCCCTTTGGTCTTGCTCATCTTCTCGCCCTTCTCATCGCGAATCAGCCCGTGAAGATAAACATATTTGAAGGGGATTTCACCGGTGTTTTCAATGCTCATCATAATCATCCGGGCAACCCAGAA
>CAIYSH010000491.1 GCA_903928755.1 uncultured Alphaproteobacteria bacterium
CGAACACCCCAAGAGTGCCGGTGCCGGTCCGGTCGCCGCGCTGGACACCATTGGCCAGTATGTCGGCCAGCAGGTCGAGATAGGCCTGCTCCGGATGCATGGCATCTGTCAGGGCGGCAGTGGGGGCAGGGGCGTTCATCAGCCTCGAACTTCGGAATTGATTCGCCTGAGACTGCCACAGCTGAATCGCACAGGAACCGGGCGTGATGACCAGATCCACAGGACCAGCGGCTTAATCCCCAGAACAGGGACCAGCCGATGAACGGAACCCCGGATCTGCGTTCAAGTCAGGTTCAGGTTCGCGGTGTCATTGCTTTGGCTCAGGGCCACCCAGATCGGCCATGGCACCGGAAGAGAGGAAAGACGATGAGACTGTTCACACGCGCTGCACTGGCTCTGGCCTTGCTGGGGTCTACGGCCGGTTTCGCCCTTGCCCAGGATGTTGACGGGGATCGCAGCGAGCATGAAGCCCGGTTCGGGCAGCCCCGGGGCGAGCCCCAGCCCGGCCCACGGTCAGATACCCCGGCCCCCCGTCAGGCGCGTGAGGTACCGGCTCTGGGTGGCCGACAGGCCGACGGGGATGGCCGTGACTGGCGGGGGAGCGCCCCTGGTCGGGTCGATGTCCCGCCACCGCCGCCGGTGATCGCTGCCCGTGAGGGGCATGACGGGGACCGGATGGAGGGCCGGTCGCGCGGCCAGAGATATGACAACCCCGGGAATGTTGTCCGGGATGAAGGCCGGTTCAGGGGTGGTCGGGACGACCACGATGTCCGTCGCGGCGGGAACTGGGACGACCGGCACGACTGGAGCTGGCGTGACCGGGACCGCGACGACTGGCACTGGCGCAGCCCGAACCGCTATTTCGCCCAGCGCTATCGTCCGCCCGTCGGGTTCTACGACCACACCTGGATGCTGGGGGAACTCCTGCCCTCATCCTGGTGGATCCCGCAGTACCGGATCGACCTTTGGTGGAGCTATGACCTGCCCCGTCCGCCGGCAGGATTTCAGTGGATCCGTGTCCGCCATGACGCCTTCCTGATCGAGCGCCAGAGCGGCCGGGTCTTCCAGATCGTCTACGATCTATTCTGGTAAGCCGGGGCAATCCCCATCCAGCGGCCCCCGCCATGCACGATTGGCGGGGGCTTTGGCTTGACGAATGCGCAATTTTCCCCTCCATAGCGCGGCCTTTGCCGCCCTGGATTTGCTCAGGAACCGGCTCCCCTTGTCTTCAGGAGAATAAACATGCGCGTTTATTATGATCGCGACGCAGACCTCGGCCGCATCCTGGACAAGAAGATCGCCATCGTAGGCTATGGCAGTCAGGGTCGGGCCCATGCGCTGAACCTCACCGACTCCGGCGCCAAGAACGTCGTGGTCGCCCTGCGCCCCGGTTCGGCCACCGCCAAGAAGGTCGAAGCCGACGGCCTGAAGGTCATGAGCGTCGCCGAAGCCGCCAAGTGGGCCGATGCCATCATGGTTCTGGCGCCCGACGAGCTCCAGCGCGGCATCTATAACGAAGAGATCGCCCCCAACATCCGTGATGGCGCGGCCCTGCTGTTCGCCCACGGCCTGAACGTCCACTTCAACCTGATCGAGCCCAAGTCGACCATCGATGTCCTGATGATCGCCCCCAAGGGCCCCGGCCACACCGTGCGCGGCGAGTATCAGAAGGGCGGCGGCGTGCCTTGCCTGATCGCCATCCACCAGAACCCCACGGGCAATGCCCATGACCTCGGCCTGGCCTATGCTTCGGCCATTGGCGGTGGCCGCTCGGGCGTCATCGAGACCACCTTCCGCGAAGAGTGCGAAACCGACCTGTTCGGCGAACAGGCGGTTCTGTGCGGCGGTCTGGTCGAGCTGATCCGCGCGGGCTTCGAAACCCTGGTGGAAGCTGGTTACGCGCCGGAAATGGCCTATTTCGAGTGCCTGCACGAAGTGAAGCTGATCGTCGACCTGATCTATGAAGGCGGCATCGCCAACATGAACTACTCGATCTCCAACACGGCCGAGTACGGCGAATACGTCACCGGCCCGCGCATCGTGACCCCGGACACCAAGGCCGAAATGAAGCGCGTGCTGGAAGACATCCAGTCGGGCCGTTTCGTCCGCGACTTCATGCAGGAAAACGCCGTCGGCGCCCCCAGCTTCAAGGCCACCCGCCGTCGCGGCTCCGAGCACCAGATCGAAGAAGTCGGCGCCCGCCTGCGCGCTCTCATGCCCTGGATCGCCAAGAACAAGCTGGTCGACACCGCCCGGAACTGACCTTGAAGTCACCCCGGCGAAAGCCGGGGTCCAGCTGAATGCTTTAAGGCTCGGACTTCGGTCCGGGCCTTTTTGTTTGGGGCGTATCAATCAGGCTCTGGATCTTGGGCGTCAGCCCCCCATCACCGCTGCCAAACCATCCCCGCCAGCCGCTCATCTGCGCTGAACGCCGCTCTCCCAAAATCCATCATCACCCTCGGGGCCTCACACAGGGCCTGGACCCCTGCGGCGCTGAGGCGCAGGCGCCAGGTGCGGGTCGCCGTGGGTTTGGGTTTGGCGAAGGCGGTGGGGGTCAGCAAAGCCAGGTTGCAGCCGTGGCCGGGGTCCCTCACCGAAAGGTAACGCAGGGCCTGAACCTGCGCGGCCCTCGCCTGGTCGGCCAAGGCCTGGCAGGAGCTATAGTCCGACAGGGCATTCCAGAGGGCGGCGTCGGTCGACAGGGGCGGCCGGGTTAGGTCCAGGTGTCGATCCGTGGCGATCTCGACGCGGAAGGCGCTGAACTCCGCCGGATTGGCAGGCCAGGGGGTGCCGGGGGACTCCGCAAAGAACAGCAGGCGGTAAAAGGCCATCTCAGCCACCGCCGTCTGCGGGCGTTCGGCGGCGTAAAAGACGCCGGGGGTGCGCCCTGCGCGCCGAAAGCGGGAGCCGTGGGGATAGGCCGCGCCATAGCGGAAGGGGGTCTTCAGCAGGTAATGCAGGCCCTCGCAGCCTTCAGGATAGGCGGGCTTGTGATCCTCCAGAACCTCTTCCAGCAAGGCCTGTTCGGCGGCGGTATCTACCAGTTTCAGTGTGGAGATCTTGTGCTGCGCCTCCACCAGCCGCCAGGCTCCGCCCCGATGGGGGGAGAGCTCAGAGGCGAGCGCGGCGGGCGTCCAGGTAGGCGATGACATCGAACAGGCCTCGGATAGTGGGGATCAGGTCGACAGGCCGTGCGCCCAGGGCGGTGTTGAGGTTGTGCATCCAGGCTGCCGCCGCCCGGTCGTCGCCGCCGACAATGGCGTCCAGGGCTCGGTAAAGCCGCACCAGATGGGCCGCCAGTTCATAGGCCTTGCTGCCCGGTGCCAAGGTGAAGGCCCCTTGACGCAGGCGCGAAAACGACGCCTCGCTCAGCCCTAGAGCTGACGCCGCAACGGTCCCGCTGAGGTTCAGCGTGTCCGCCGCCCGGACCACCGCCTTGCCCAGGACCTGACCCCTCTGGTCTGGCGCATTTTCGAGAGCTATCGACATGCAACTTCCATTTCCTAAGAAAGAAATACACCAAATTATTGCAATAGCAAGAAGTGCCATGATTTTGGGGAGTTGACTGCAAAGGTGAGGCCTTTGAGACAGGCTGCTTCCAAATATCTGCGGCTGGAGCCCCCC
>CAIYSH010000492.1 GCA_903928755.1 uncultured Alphaproteobacteria bacterium
GACATAACCCACGAGCAACTGGCCATGGACTCCGGAGCCTCCTTCCAGGGACGCAGTCTTAAATTCCAGCGTCCGGTGGCAACTGCGGCAGCCCTGTCCTCTGCCAATATCAAGGCCGCGCCGATCGAGCCGGGAGCCTAGGGCGGTATTCCCTTCAAAACAGGCTCAGCTGTCCCGTGAAGTCGGTCTAGGCGTCCCGGGTAACGCCCACGCGCTGGGCAAGGCTCGCCCCCATGAAGCGATCAAGGTCTCCATCCAGAACGCCATCCGTATCGGAGGTTTCAACCTCTGTGCGCAGGTCCTTGACCATCTGATAGGGTGCCAGGACGTAGGATCTGATCTGGTGACCCCAGCCAATATCCGTCTTCTGGTCTTCCAGCGCCTGGGCCGCAGCCTCACGCTTCTGCAACTCCAGCTCGTATAG
The DNA here is from genome assembly GCA_903928755.1 of uncultured Alphaproteobacteria bacterium. Taxonomy (GTDB): domain Bacteria; phylum Pseudomonadota; class Alphaproteobacteria; order Caulobacterales; family Caulobacteraceae; genus Phenylobacterium. The sequence goes on from CAIYSH010000492.1 coordinate 425, forward strand.
CCGGGCCCGGAGCATCTTCCAGGCTTCTTCCCGGTTCTGGTGCTGGGATCGACCCATCTGACAGGCCACAGCGACACCCGTCGGGATGTGGGTGAGACGAACAGCGCTGTCGGTCTTGTTGATATGCTGTCCGCCAGCCCCCGAGGCCCTGTAGGTGTCGGTGCGGACATCAGAGGGATTGATATCGATGACGATGGTGTCATCGACCACTGGATACACCCAGACCGAGGCAAAACTGGTATGGCGCTTGGCGGCCGCATCAAAAGGTGAAATGCGCACGAGCCGGTGAACGCCAGCCTCGGTCTTGAGCCAGCCATAGGCATTGGCACCCTTGATCTGCAGGGTTGCAGACTTGATCCCGGCTTGATCACCACTGGTCTCTTCCAGAAAATCCACGGTCATGCCGTGGGCCTGGGCCCAGCGCGTATACATGCGCAGCAGCATTCCGGCCCAGTCGCAGGACTCGGTCCCGCCGGCACCTGAATTGATTTCCACGAAAGCGTCATTGCCATCGGCTTCACCTGACAGCAGGGCTTCAAGCTCAGCTCGGGCCGCGCGATCCTTGAGACCTCTGAGCTGAAGCCTGGCTTCCTCCAGGCTGGCCTCATCGCCCTCCTCATCGGCGAGTTCCGCATAGCCGACGGCATCGACCAGATCGCGCTCCAGGGACTGGACGGCCTCGACCGACGCTGCCAGTCGCGAACGTTCCCGGCTGATGGACTGCGCCGCCGCAGCATCATTCCAAAGCGTCGGATCCTCGACCCGGGCGTTCAGTTCATGGAGCTTCCTGAGGGCAGGTTCCCAGTCAAAGACGCCTCCTGAGCAGTTCAATCGACTGCTCGATGTCGGCCTTCGCGGCCTCGACATCTGCTCTCATGTGAAACTCCGTTGGTAGTGTCCGGCACGCGGTGCCGGCGTAACAGCGATCTGACAGGTGCCCGCCCGGAAGCCCGGAACAGCGACCCGATTCCATCCGGTCAGGGCACGCTCTAATACAGCCCGTTCATCTCGTCTGCCTTTTTCGGCGGTGGCGGAGGCACAGGCAGGCCGACCTCATTTCCCGGAAGGTTCAGATAGGGGGTGGGCCCCTCTCCAGGCAGGGCCTCCAGGGGAATATCGGCCAGCTTGGGCTCCGTGCCCGGTCGGAAGGCTTCACGTATGCCATGGATCATGATGAACTTGGCATTGCGAGGGGCTTTGAAGTCGGCCTTGGGAAGCCCTTTGGTCGCCGCACGCATGAATTCGGTAAAGACCGGCACGGCCGCCACGGTTCCGGTCTCCCCACTGCCAAGGGACCGGTTGTCATCGAAGCCTATGAAGACCCCGGCGACGATCTGCGGCGTAAAGCCGACAAACCAGGCAGAGCGATATTCATTTGTGGTTCCGGTCTTGCCGCCAACCGGTCGGCCCAGCACCGAAACCGCTGTCGCGGTTCCGCGCTGAACGACCCCCTGCAGCATGGTTGTGATCTGATAGGCCGTCACAGGATCCATGACCTGGTCTCCAGCGGCCATGATCCTGGGGCTTTCATCACCGTTGAAGCCGGCGTCGCAGCGCTCACAGTCCCTGTGATCTGCCCGGAAAATGGTCTTGCCCTGACCGTCCTGGACCACCTCGATAAGGTGCGGCTCGATCTTCCGACCACCATTGATGAAGGAGGCATAGGCCGCGGTAATCCTGAACGGTGTGGTCTCGCCAGCACCCAGTGCCATGGCCAGGACCGGGCTCATATCGCGGATGACCCCCAGTCTTCCGGCCATGTCGGAAACCTTGGTCATGCCAACGCCCTGCGCCAGACGGACAGTCATCGCATTGCGCGACAGCTCCAGACCCTGGCGGAACTGGAGGGCTCCATAGTATTTCTTGTTGTAGTTTTCAGGGGTCCAGTCCTCGCCATCGCGGCCTTGCAAGGTGATCGGTGAGTCCATGATGACGCTGGCCGGGGTGTAGCCATTTTCAAGTGCCGTCGCATAGACAATCGGCTTGAAGGATGACCCCGGCTGACGAAACGCCTGGGTGGCGCGGTTGAAGCTGGACAGGGAAAATGAATACCCACCGACCATGGCCAGAACCCTGCCTGAATTTGGCTCGATCGCCACAAGGGCACCATTGACTGCCGGAATTTGCCTCAACCGAAAACCACCACTGGTCGCTGGCTCAACAAGTACGACGTCACCCGCCGCCAGGCCTTTGCCAGCGCGCGCCCAACGAACATCTTCGGGAACAAGAAGACCGTTCTGTCCCGTCTGTATCAACTTCACCCGAACCGAACCGCCGGCTGCCTCGGTGATCACCGCCGTTCGCCATTCCCGACGTTCAGAAGGAAGATCAACATTGATGCTGAGCTGTTCCCAGCCCGGCTCCAGCTTCACCCGCTTGGTCGCCCCCCGCCAGCCATGGCGACGATCATAAAGTTCCAGTCCATCCATCAGCGCGATCCGTGCGGCTGTCTGCATGGTCGGGTCCAGCGTCGTCCGGATGTAATACCCGC
>CAIYSH010000493.1 GCA_903928755.1 uncultured Alphaproteobacteria bacterium
ACGTCTTCCCGGCCTTCAAGGCCAAATACATTGACACCGGCAAGGTAGGTTACACCTTCAAGGAATTCCTGACCCCACCGGTCGAAGTGGCTGCGGCGGGCTTTCTGACCGCGCGCTGCGCCGGAAAAGACAAGTATTTCAGCGTCATCGACGCCATTTTCCATGCCCAGCAAGAGATGTTCCAGACAGGCGATATGCGCGGTGTCCTGCTGCGCGTCGCCCAGTCATCCGGCATGACCGAAGACCGGTTCAACGCCTGCATCACCGATGAGACCGCTCTGAAAGCGCTCAATGAGCGGGTCGACAAGGCCATCAAGACCGACAAGATCACCGGCACCCCGACCTTCATCATCAATGGCAAGCAGGTCGCGTCGGGCGAAGTCACCCTGCAGCAGCTGGATGCTGCCGTGGCCGCTGCCTCGAAATAGGAAGGGCCTGAGCCGAACGTGCACTTCCAGCGACTGCGCCTTTCCGGGTTCAAGTCCTTCGTCGATGCGACCGAGTTCCGCATCGAGCCCGGAGTCACGGGTATTGTCGGTCCCAATGGCTGCGGCAAATCGAACCTGCTGGAAGCCCTGCGCTGGGTAATGGGTGCCAATTCCGCCAAGGCCATGCGCGCCGGTGGCATGGACGATGTGATCTTTGCAGGATCCAGCGGTCGGGCTTCGCGCAATCACGCAGAAGTCACCCTGACCATCGACAATGCGGATCGTCGTGCACCGGCGGCCTTCAATGATCATCCGGTCCTGGAAGTCGTGCGGCGGATTGATCGCGGCGAAGGCTCCACCTATCGGGTGAATGGCCGCGAAGTCAGGGCGCGGGACGTCCAGCTGCTGTTTGCCGATGCGTCGACCGGGTCAAACTCCCCGGCCCTGGTCCGCCAGGGACAGATCTCGGAACTGATCGCCGCCAAGCCCCAGAATCGCCGGCTGATCCTGGAAGAGGCGGCCGGGGTCTCGGGACTGCATTCAAGACGTCATGAGGCGGAACTGCGTCTCAGGGCAGCAGAAACCAATCTGGAACGGCTGGATGATGTCACCAGGGAACTGGAGGCTGCACTCGGACGCCTGCGCCGGGAGGCCCGCCAGGCGGAGCGTTACAGGAAGCTTTCGGCGGAAATCCGCACCCTTCAGGCGGCTGTCCTGCAGGGCCGCTGGGTTGAAGCCCGGGAAACCGCAGCACGCCTGACACAGGACGCGGACGAAGCGGCTAATGCTGTCAGCCTGTCTGCCCGGGAAGCGGCCGTGGCCACGACCCAGGCCGAGGCAGCTGAAGCGCAGATCAAGCCCCTGCGGGAGGCCGAGACGATCGCGGCCGCTGTCCTGCATCGCCTGGCCATAGACCGGGATCGACTGGAGCGGGAGGGCGAAGCCCTGGCTGCAGAGGTTGAACGCCTGACCGGCGAGGGCGCTCGTATTGATCAGGACCGCGCCCGGGAAACCCAGATTGTCGATGATGCGGACGCAGCCCTGTCCCGGCTGGCCGAAGATCTTGTGGCCCTGGAAGCTGCAATTGCCGCAGCGCCTGTCAAAGCTCCTGAACTGCTGGCAGCCGCCCACGCCGCAGAGGTCCAGCGGGTGGCAGCAGACGCTGAAGTCGAGACCCTGGCCGCCCGGATCGCCGCTGAGGATGCCCGCTTCCGGGCGGGCACGGCGCGGGTTGAAGAGGCGACAAGCCGGGTCTCACGAACCCGGCGGGCCCTGGATCAGGCCAGACACGAACGGGAGCAACTTGGTCCCGCCGTCAATCCACAGACCCTTTCCGCGCGGGAGGACCTGGAACGATCCGAGGCCGCCCTCACCGCCGCCCGCCATGCGCTTGAGACTGCCGAAACGGCGCGGGTAACGGCCCAGGGGAATGAAGGCGAGACCCGGGAAAGCTTCCGCAGGCTGGATGAGCAACTTGGCCGGATGACCGCAGAAGCCCGCGCCCTGGCGCAGCTTGTGGCCCAGGCCAGGCGCGGCGGATTTACCCCGGCACTTGAGCAGGTTTCCCCGGACAAGGGCTATGAAGCTGCCCTTGCCGCGGCCCTCGGGGATGATCTGGATGCGGCCCTGGATCCGAAGGCCCCGGCTCACTGGGGCGGTGGCCAGACCCATTCCCCGGACTGGCCAAAGGGTGCGCAACCCCTGGCAGGACTGGTCAAGGCACCGGAAGCCCTTTTCCCCCGACTGGCCTTTGTGGCCCTGGTGGACCGGGCGGACGGCGACAGACTGCAGACGCAACTGATCCCCGGCATGCGACTTGTCTCGAGAGAAGGCGATCTCTGGCGGTGGGATGGTTATACGGCGCGGGCCGACGCCCCGAAGCCGGCTGCGGTCAGGATGGAACAGCGCAATCGGCTGGCCGAGATCGAAGCCGACATCGAACGCCTGGAACCCAAGGTCAAGGCAGCCAGGGAGTCGCTGGCCGGGGCAACTGCAGCGGTTCAGGCTGCAGAGTCCGGGCTCCGCGACCTGCGTCCGACCATTCCACGGCTGGAATCGGCCATGACCCAGGCCCGCAATGCCGTTGAAAAACTTGAGCGGGACTCGGCGCGACGGGAGGCACACGCCTCGTCCCTGGATGATGTCATTGCGCGATTTTCAGAAGAACTGGCCGAGACGGAAGCCGCCCTGTCGGCAGCCCGGGCCGATGCCCTGGATGATCCCTCCAAAAGTGACCTGCCGCAGAGGCTCGCCCAGGCGAGATTGCAGGCCGGCCCCGCCCGGGACGCCGCGGCCGCAGCCCGGGCGGCGGTGGATCTGGAAGTCCGTGAACGTGAGGGCCGCGCCAGACGCCTGGAATTGCTGACAAAAGACAGGGATGACTGGATCAAGAGGGCCGAGGCCGCCGCGAAGCGCCTTGAGCATCTGGTCAAGGCCCGCGCCGACGCCCAGGCTGCACTGGATGTGGCCTACAGCAAGCCAGCCACCCATCAACGGCGCCTGGAAGACCTGCTGAGCGAACTTGCCGAGGCTGAAGCCCGGCGGGCGAAATCGTCTGACGCCCTGGCCCAGGCCGAAGGTGCCCGCGCCGCGGCCGATCGGCTCGTGCGGGCAGCTGATGCAGCGGCAGCAGAGAGCCGTGAGTTGCGTGCAACCCTGGCGGCGCGACTGGAGGCAGCCGCTGACCGACTGGCTGAAATCGCCCAGCAAATCCGCGATTCCCTGCATATGGAACCGGAGCAGCTGGCCGGGAAACTCGCCGATGAAGCTGTGGCGATTCCCTCGGCGACCGATGGTGTGGAAGCCCATCTTCAGGGCCTTGAGCGACAGAGGGATGCCATCGGTCCGGTCAATCTCCGCGCAGAGGATGAGGCGACCGAACATGCCCAGCGGCTTGAAACCATGCAGATCGAAAGGGCGGACCTGACCGGTGCCATTTCCCGCCTTCGTCAGGGCATTGAAGAGCTGAACAGCGAGGGACGGGAGCGTCTGCTTGCAGCCTTTGACGTCATCAATGGTCACTTCAAGGCTTTGTTCGAGGCCTTGTTCCAGGGCGGCCAGGCAGAACTGAGGCTGGTCGAGTCGGATGACCCTCTGGAGGCAGGCCTGGAAATCTATGCCTGTCCGCCGGGAAAGCGCATGGCGACCATGAGCCTGATGAGCGGCGGAGAGCAGGCCCTGACTGCCTGTGCCCTGATCTTTGCCGTATTCCTGGCAAATCCGGCCCCGATCTGCGTGCTGGACGAGGTCGACGCGCCGCTGGATGACGCCAATGTCGAGCGCTTCTGCAATCTTCTGGATGAAATGCGGCGACGGACGGAAACCCGCTTCGTTGCGATTACCCATAATCCCGTCACCATGGCCCGCATGGATCGTCTGTTTGGCGTCACCATGGGCGAGCGTGGGGTTTCACAACTGGTCTCGGTTGACCTGCGTCAGGCAGAGGCCATCGCGGCCCGGTAAAGTCGGCAGGATCGGCCTGTGGGTCCCGGTTTACCAGCATCGCGACCGTCATGTCTGACGAGGAATGCATAGCCGAGCCTGAAATTACCATCGCGCCCATATATTGTCTCATTAAAACAATGCATTAAATACAGATCCAGCCAGCCTTGACGCACCGCACACTCGGCTATAGGTTCCGCGCGACTTGAAGCCCGGGGCTGTGTCGGAGACGTCATGGTCGAGAGACCGTGTGACGCATGGCACTTCCCGAAACTTCGCGAGCAGAGGCGATAAAAAGCCTCGATGCGCGAGCCGAAGCGCTAGCGGCGCGGACGACTCAGCCTACGCCGGACTACGGTTCCAAGGCGCATGGTGACGGTGCCCGCCTCATTGGCGTTTTGTTCGGGGGCGTGTTTGTCGGGATTGGATTCGGCGCTATCGTCGATACCCTGATCCATACAGCGCCCTGGGGCATGATCACGGGAGTCCTGGCGGGCTTCGGTGTTTCGATTTGGATGGCCGTTCGCATGGCCGCACGTATGAGCGCCGAGTCGGCGAGTGAGTGGGGGCCTCCGCAGGACCTCCCCCTCGACGACGAGGACGATTGAAGGAGTTCGAGGCGGCATGGCCAGCCCGATGCATCAGTTCGAGATCCACCCGGTTCTCACTTTGCCGACCGTCAACGTCCCTGGCCTTGGTGCCATTGACCTGTCGATCAACAACTCCATCCTGTCGATGATGATCGCTGCCTCGATCATCGTGCTGTTCTTTGCCCTGGTTACAGCCAGGGCTGCCGTCGTGCCGGGTCGCCTTCAGGTGATCGGCGAGGGCATTTTCGGCTATATCGACGACCTGGCGACAGGGATCATCGGCCACGAAGGCCGGACATTCTTCCCCTTTGTCTTCACGATTTTCCTGTTCATCCTGGTCATGAATTTCCTGGGCCTGTTCCTGGTGTTTACAGCCACCTCCCAGCTCGCGGTGACGGCGACCCTGGCCGTGATGACCATATTGCTGGTGCTGGTCGTCGGCTTCGCCCGCAATGGTGCCAACATGTACAAGCTGTTCGTCCCGGCGGGCGTGCCCTGGTACATGCTGATCCTGGTCACACCGATCGAGTTCATCTCCTTCCTGCTTCGCCCGGTTACCCTGGCCCTTCGTCTGTTCGGCAACATGCTGGGCGGCCATGTGGCCCTGAAGGTGTTCGCCGGCTTCGTCGTGTCCTTGTGCGCCCTTGGTGCCACCGGGGGCATAGCTACCCTTGGCTATGCAGGTGCCCTTCTCTCACTGGGCGGCGTCGTCGCTCTGACGTCTCTGGAATTCCTGGTCGCCTTCCTCCAGGCATTCGTTTTTGCGGTTCTGGCCTGCGTCTATCTCAATGACGTGGTCAACCTCGGCCATCATCACTGACGGTCGGGTTTCACTCCTTTCTTCTCAACTTCCAAACGGGACTAAAAACATGGATCCGGCTGCAGCTAAATACATCGGTGCGGGCCTCGCGACCCTCGGCATGATCGGCGCGGGCATTGGCGTGGGCACCATCTTCTCGGGCTTCCTGCAAGGCGCGACGCGCAATCCGTCGGCCGCCGCAGGCCAGTTCACCAACCTGATCCTGGGCGCCGCTCTGACCGAAGCTCTGGGCATTCTGGCCTTCGTGCTCGGCCTGCTCATCCTGTTCAGCTAAGCCACGACCACAGCAAGGGGCGTCTGGCGAACCCGTCAGATCGCTCCTCTGTATTTAGGACGCCAAAGCCTTATGGCCGCCGAAGCTACATCCCAACCCGCTGATTCTGCGGTCGCCCACACTGGCGAGTCGACGGAAGCCGCGCAGAGCGGCGGTGGTCTGCCGCAATTCAGGTTCGAATTCTGGGGTGGCCAGATTGTCTGGCTGCTGCTGATTTTCGCTGTCCTCTACACCCTTCTGGCCAGGGTCTTCGTGCCGCGGCTTCGCAGGGTACTTGACGTTCGTGCCGAGACCATTGCCTCGGCAGTCGAGCAGGCCAGGATGGTCCAGGCCGAGGCTGACGCCCAGGCCACAGCAGCGAAGGCAGAAATCGAGCAGGCCCGGACCGCGTCACGCGCCCTGGCAGCAGAAGCCAAGGCCAAGGCCACGGCCGAGCTCAACAAGCGTCAGGCAGCTGAAGACGAGCGCCTGGCCGGGGAGCTTGCCCAGGCCGAAGACCGGATCCGTGGCCTTCGGGACGCAGCCATGACCAATGTCAGCAGTATCGCCGTGGAAACAGCCCAGGCCATTGTCGAGCGACTGACCGGTGCCAAGGTCACGGCGGCAGACATCAAGGCCGCTGGCCAGGGAGCCGTCTGATGCCAGAATTCCTCAATCCCTCTGACCCGGAATTCTGGGTCGGCATTGGCCTTCTCATCTTCCTCGGCATTGTCGTTTTTGTGGCCAAGGCCCCCAAGGCCATAGCCGCTTCCCTTGATGCCAGGACAGCGTCCATCCAGGCGGATCTGGATGAAGCAGCCCGTATCCGGGCCGAAGCCGAGCAGCTTCTGGCGTCTCTGCGGGCAGAGCGCGCTGAGGCAGAACGTCAGGCCAGGGACATGCTGGATGCTGCGCGGGAACAGGTTCGCGTCTTCGAGGCTGAAGCCAGGGCCAAGCTCGAGGAAAGCCTTGCCCGGCGCCAGCTTCTGGCAGAACGCAAGATTGCCAATGCCGAGGCCCAGGCCCAGACAGAGGTCAAGGCCGCGGCCGCCGATCTGGCGGCCCAGATGGCAGAGCAGGTCCTCGTGGCCAGGTTGGCCGGATCGAAGACCGACCCCCTGATTGACGTCGCCATCAGCCAGATGGCCAGCAAGCTCCAATAGACTGATCTGCAGATCTGAAGGTCAAGGGCCCGCAAGGGCCCTTTTTCTCAGGTCGACCGGGAATGCCTGAACCTGTGCCGCCATGTTACGAGTCGGCGCCAAGGCCGGGGAATCAGCACCCTCTCCAGGCGAAGCAGCTGCTCCCAGAAGAACAGGATCACTTCAGGGTCCCGTTTCAGCAGGCGACGTAAGGGTCGGGCGATTTTCGGGTGCGCATGCTGGAACCGGACAAACTGCCGGCGTGCCTTGAAAGAATTCCGGAGGATCAGCATCAGACCCACAACTACCACTGGCAGGCCCAGAGGCCCCGGCAAGGGAGCAATGACAATACCCAGCAGCACCACCAGAGCCCCCAACAGGGTCAGTGCAATTCTTGCAATCCGCACTGCATAGTCTGCAGCAACAGCGTCTGCCGCCCGGTGAACGCGCTTGCTGGCCAATGGACCTCGGAAAATTCAGACTGGAGGCGGACCGCAGATAAGCGGCCGTTTCGCTCCGTTATGTGTGGGGTCTGCAGTCAAATTGTAAGGCGTTGCCGAAAATAACCGGACAGTCAGAAATCCATTATTCGGCTGGAAGAATACCCGTCGGGAAAATGGATGAGTCCGGCTTGTCCGGCTTGCGACCGTTCCGACGGAGGGCATGCCGGATCCTGATCAGAACTCGAAACCTGCGGTAGGGAACCAGGCGTTCAACGCGCAGAGCCTGTTGCCACACGACAAGTACCACTTCGGGTTCACGGCGCATGAGGCGTCGCAATGGAAAAATCATCTTGGGGTGGGCACGCTGCATCCGGACAAACCGGCGCCGGGCCTTGAAGGAGTTGCGAAGCACGATCATCAGGCCGATCACAAGGATCGGCAGACCAAGATGTCCAGGCAGGGGCGCTGTCACAAGACCGACAGCCATGACCATGAGCCCCAATGCCACCAGCACGAAGCGGAACACGCGACCGACCAGGTCGCGAGCGGCTTCGTCCGAGGCGCGCGTCAAGCGCAGTTGGGGCGTCTTGAAAGACAAGGTCCTGATCCTGGAGCCCGTGGTCCGCGGCAAATCGGAGAGGTTCGCCGGTGATCACGCATTGCGGATATGGTCACGTAACATCGAATCGTAAAGACCAGGTTCGCGTTTAAATATCCTGCGGGAACCTATTCTGCCGCCAGAGGCGTTTGGGACACAGGCCTCCATGTCAGCTTCGGCTTTCGGGCTGCCTGGGTCTCATCGAGGCGTCGCAAGGGTGCCAGATAGGGCGCACCTGTGAACCGCGCCACATCCCCCTGCCGGGCAGCAGAGGCCAGGGCCAGAAGTGCGTTACAGAATCGATCAAGCTCCTGTTTCGACTCGGTTTCCGTAGGCTCGATCAGCATGGCCCCGTGAACAACCAGCGGGAAATACATGGTCATGGGATGAAAGCCTTCGTCGATCATCGCCTTGGCAAAATCCAGGGTGGTTATCCCTGTGCCTTCGAGCCAGCTATCGTCGAAGAGGGCTTCATGCATGCAAGGCCCTTCCGGGAAAGCCGGGCTCATGGCTCCCGACAGCCGTGCCTTGACATAGTTGGCATTGAGGACAGCGTCCTCCGCCACCTGCCGCAGACCGTCTGCGCCGTGGCTGAGCATGTAGGCATAGGCCCGCACGAACATGCCCATCTGACCCTGGAAGGCGACCATGCGTCCAAAGCCCTGAGCAGCCTCCCCTTCAGGGGTCTCGATCAGATCAAAGCCATTGGCACCGGAAACCACCCAGGGGGCCGGCGCAAAGGGTGCGAGGGCCTCTGAAAGAACGACGGGACCTGCACCGGGCCCCCCGCCACCGTGAGGCGTTGAAAACGTCTTGTGCAGGTTGATGTGCATGGCATCGACGCCCAGGTCGCCGGGACGAACACGACCGACAATGGCGTTGAAATTGGCACCATCGCAATAGAAGTAAGCTCCAGCCGCATGGGTCAGGCGGGCGATTTCGACAATATCCCGTTCGAACAGGCCGCATGTGTTGGGATTGGTGACCATGATGGCGGCCACATCGTCGGAGAGTTTGGCTTCCAGATCTGCAAGGTCGACACGACCGTCCGCCGTCTGGGCGATTTCGGTCACCGAATAGCCGACAAAGGCCGCCGTGGCCGGGTTGGTGCCATGGGCCGAGGTCGGCACAAGGACCGTGCGCCTGTGGCCCTGTCCCTTGGCCTCATGTGCTGCCCGGATACAGAGCAGGCCACACAGTTCGCCGTGAGCCCCTGCCTTGGGCGACATGGCCACCGCCGGCATGGCCGTCAGGGTCTTCAGCCAGTGCGCCAGACGGTCCATGAGGGCAAGCGCACCCTGTGAGGCCGAAATCGGGGTCAGGGGGTGCAGATCACCAAACCCCGCCAGCCGGGCCATTTTCTCGTTGAGCCGGGGATTGTGCTTCATGGTGCACGAGCCCAGCGGATAGAGGGCCAGATCGATGGCGTGGTTCTTCTGACTGAGACGAACATAGTGACGCATGGTCTCAGGCTCGGACAGGCCGGGGATACCGATTGGAGCCCGGCGCACCAGGTCACCCAGGTCCGAAGCGTCGAACCGCGCCGCTTCCAGGTCGACGCCGGTCTTGTCCCAGCCGCCCAGTTCGAAGATCAGGGCCTCGTCCTGCAGCAACCCGCGTGCACCGGTTAACGATCCGCCCATGACTGCAGTCTGGCCTTCCGGCCGCGTCGGTCGTCCGACACTGTTCATGGTCATTGGCCGATCCTCCCCTCAAGAGCTGCAATCAGGGCGGCGATATCAGCCTCCGTGGTTGTTTCCGTGGCCGCAACCAGCAGAACGTCATCAAGACCGGCTTCCGAAGCCAGCCGGGAAAAAGGCACACCGGCAATGACCCCCTGCCCGACCAGATCCTCGACCACAGCGGTTGCGGCCCGTGGCAGACGAATGGCGAATTCGTTGAAGAAGCGGGGGGTCAGGATCTCGACCCCGGGAACCGACACAAGGGCATCACGCAATTGCCGCGCACGGCTGTGATTCAAGGCCGCGAGGTCCCTGAGGCCACGCTCACCCAGCAGGGAAAGGTGGATGGTGAAGGCCAGGGCACACAGTCCGGAATTGGTGCAGATGTTGGACGTCGCCTTGTCGCGCCGGATGTGCTGTTCCCGCGTGGAAAGGGTCAGGACGAAGCCACGACGGCCCTCGGCGTCCAGGGTCTCACCACATAGCCGTCCGGGCATCTGACGAACGTATTTTTCCTTGCAGGCGAAAAGGCCCACATAGGGGCCGCCATAGCTGAGGCCCACCCCAATGGACTGTCCTTCCGCCACGGCGATGTCGGCACCCATTTCGCCAGGAGACTTCAGAAGTCCAAAGGAGACCGCCTCGGTGGTGACCACGATCAACAAGGCCCCGGCAGCGTGTGCGGCTTCCGCGATCCTGGTGACATCGGTAACCGTGCCAAAGACATTGGGAGTCTGGACGACAACGCAGGCCGTATCGCTGTCAATGGCCGCGACCACAGCCGCCTCGGCGTCAATGGCGGCGGCGAGACGATTGATTTCCATACCTTCTGCATGGGCGATCGTCTGGG
>CAIYSH010000494.1 GCA_903928755.1 uncultured Alphaproteobacteria bacterium
GCCCTGCTGCTGCTGGCGATCCTGGCTCACGCTTCGGTCGGATAGTTTCGACACCACACCTGAAAAGAAACGCCCCGGAGATCACTCTCCGGGGCGTTTTTTTTGCGGGTCAGACCGTAAGCCTTCAGGTCTGAAGATCAGCGTCGATCGCCGGGGCGATTTCCAGGTGCGCCTTCGTCCTGGTTCGGGAGCATGCCCCCGCCGCGGCCAACCGTGCCGAGCAACTGTTCCAGCACAGTGAGTTCACGGCCCCGGGTTGGGGTCTCGCGACCGTTGAAAGCGATCAGTTTACCGTCCTTCAGGCTGTACTGGTTCACGGTTTCGACCTGGTCACTGTCCTTGTTGAAACTTATGGCCGTCACATCCCTGCGGGTGGTGACCGGCTTCTGGAAGGCTACAGTCTGTTTGATCTGATCTATGTAGAACCAGACATTGGGATCGAAGGTCGATGTGGCTGAAGGCGATCCAAGTCGGCCCCTGACCGTGGATTTCGTATCGACACCGACCTTGACATCCCGGGGGTTGGCTTCAATCGCCTGGAACCCGGAATAGGTGGTTATGGGCGCACATCCGGCAGCACCGAGAAGGCTCAAAACGAGAAGGGAAGTGGCGGCGCGTCGGAACATGGGTGACCTGTTCATTTTTCCAGGGCTTTGACCTATCGCTCGCAGGCCCTTACTGCAATGCCGCCCTTAGAATCGTCTGAGGGCGAAAACGAGGCCGACATGATTTTGGATCGCATTTTCCGACCAAAACCGGCTGTTGTCGCCGGGCGTGCGCTCTATGCCGCCTGCGTTGAACAGTCCCGGTCCCCCCGATTCTATGCCGACCTTGCCGTCCCTGATTCGGTTGAGGGGCGGTTTGAGATCTATACCCTGCATGTCGTGCTGATCATGGACCGGCTGGTCAGCCAGGGTCCGGAAGCAGCACGCACATCACAGGCTCTCTTTGATGCCTATGCCCGGGCTCTGGATGATGCCCTGCGGGAAATGGGTGTTGGCGATCTATCCGTCGGCAAGAAAATGCGCCGCCTCGGAGAGGCTTTTTTCGGCCGGGTGAAGAATTATCATGCGGCCCTGGCAACCCTGCCTGACACGAAGGACCTGGATGCGCTGATCAGGCGCACGGTCTACGCAGATGTGGAAGGCCCGCCTCCGGACGCTCTGCTGGATTATGTCCTGCGTCAGAAACAGGGTTTGGACACCCAGCCGACTGAGCGCCTGCTTTCCGGCCTTGTTTCCTGGATCGCCGCGTGAGTTGGTCTGTAACCATGCGGCTTTCCGATCTCGCCCGCGGGTCTCAGACGGTCAGGCTTGAGCCACCAGAGTCGACCCGGACGGAATGGGCGAAGGTGCTTGGTTTGCTCGCCCTGCCGGAACTTTCAGCGCGGATCACGGTTCGCGGCTGGCTGGACGGTGCCGAGCTGGTCGGTCGCTTCAGCGGTCAGGTTGAGCAGGTCTGCGGCGTCAGTCTGGATCCCTTTCTCCAGGGTATCGAAGGTGATGTGGACCTGCGGGTGGTTCCGAACGGAAGTCCGAATACGCCGATCGAAACCCTTGCGGGTGAAGTCGAACTGGATCCAGAAGCGCCGGACCCACCTGATGTCCTGGATGGCGACATGATTGACCTGTCCCATGTGCTGTTCGAGCACCTGGCACTGGCGGTGGATCCTTTTCCCCGCAAGCCGGATGCCGTGTTCGATTATGTGGCACCTGTTGCAGACCTTTCGCCATTTTCGGTCCTGAAACCTTTGCAGGAAAAGGAGTCGTGATGGCCCGACGGTTTGCATGTTTGGCGCTGCCCTGTATCGTGCGGGGGAGCGCGACAGAGGGAATGGACTCAATTTCGTGACCCGATCCCTGGTAATTTCCATAGATGCCATGGGCGGCGACCATGGACCGTCATCGACGATCCCGGGCCTGGCCCTTGCTGTGCATGAGTCCAGTGATGACCTGTCTTTCCTTATCCATGGGGATGAGACGGTTCTTGTGCCGGAACTGGCGCGACACCCCACCCTGGCGGGCCGATATCAGGTCCGGCATACAGACAAGGTCATTTCGTCAGACGAAAAGCCCGCCAACGCGGTTCGCCGTGGCAAGGGGTCCTCGATGTGGAACGCGGTCGAGTGCGTCAAGTCGGGCGAGGCCCGTGCGGCGGTGTCCTGCGGGAATACGGGAGGTCTGATGGCCATATCCCGTTTGATATTACGCATGAGCGTCGATGTTGAGCGGCCGCCTCTCGTGGTGTCCTGGCCCGGGCGCAATGGCGTCACAACTTTCCTCGATGCCGGAGCCAATATCGACTGTAACGCCGAGCGTCTGGTTGAGTTCGCCATTATGGGCGAGGCGTTTCACCGTGCCGCGCATGGTGTGGCGCGCCCCAAAGTCGGTATTCTCAATGTCGGATCCGAAGATGTGAAGGGCCATGAAGAAGTTCGTCTCGCCCACGCCATTCTGAAGAGTGGCAGGTTCGACATCGACTATCATGGCTTTGTTGAGGGTGACGACCTCTCAAGAAACACGGTTGATGTTGTTGTCACAGATGGCTTTACCGGCAATGTAGCCTTGAAGACGGCAGAGGGCACTGCAAGCTATATCGTCGAGGAACTGCGCGCGGCCTTGACCTCGACGGTTGGCGCCAAGCTTGGTGCCATGCTGGCACGCTCCGCGCTGAGGGCTTTCGTCAAGAAGATGAGTCCCCCGCCAGCGGCACCGCTTCTTGGGCTCAATGGTCTGGTGGTCAAGTGTCATGGTGGCGCGGATGGCCACGATTTCGGTCAGTCCATCGGTTTGGCAATCGACCTCATCAAGAGCGATTTCGCAGCAGAAATTGAACGAAATATGACCCGCCTGTCGGCGGCCATGGAGGCCGC
>CAIYSH010000495.1 GCA_903928755.1 uncultured Alphaproteobacteria bacterium
AGGCGGCACATCGTCGTTCTGTAACCTGATCGTGCGTCCCCTGCCCTTCAGCAACCGAACGTCAGCCAACTTCGTGACGTCCTTCCTTTCGCGGCCTGAAAACGCCCAGACCGTGGAAACCAAGGGTGTCGATGCCGAAGCCAACTACTTCCACGAAGTCGGCCCGGGTCGCCTGAGCCTGCGGGTTCTGTCGACCTATCAGCCACACTTCACTACGGTGCAGTTCCCCGGCGCGCCGGTGCTCGACGCTGCGGATGTGCCGCCCCTGCCGAAATGGCGCGCGGCCGCCTTCATCAAATACCAGGTCGGCGACTTCTCCGTCGATCTGCAGGAGCGTTATCGCAGCGGCTATCAGTTCAATTCGGACCGGAGCCTCAAGTTCGACGTGCCGCGGATCAAACCGATCGCCTACACCAACCTGACCCTGACCTACCAGCTCAAGGATGCCCAGGTTTACGGCACGGTGGAGAACCTGTTCGACAAGCAACCTGAGCCCTTTGGCGGCGTTGGTGGCTCTTCGGGTGTGCCGGGCCTGTTCGGCGGATACCCACAGGGCGACTACATTGTCGGCCGGTATTTCATCATCGGATTCCGGATGAAGCGCTGATCGCGCGATCAAGCTGATCAGAGTTCACGACTGTTCGGCCGGCTTCCCGTCAGGATGTCGGCCAGGGCGGGGGCGACGAAAGTCTCCCCCGCCTTTTTATTGTGAGGCCTGCATTCTCGGACAAGTCCAGCTGTGCGTCCCTCGATGTGACGGGAGAGACCCATGCGTTCCGCATTCCTTCTTGGTGCCCTCGCCGCTACCGGCCTGTGCGTCGGCGCTGCGCTTGCAGCGGGCGAAACAAGAGACTGGATCTATAACGGCAGTCCGGCGGGCGATCACTATACCTCCTTGACCCAGCTGACGCCGGCGAATGTGGCCCAACTACAGCCGGCCTGGAAATACGACTTCGAACCCGGCGGCTCGCAGTCCCAACCCATGGTGATTGGAGGGTTTCTCTATGGCCCGACGCCAAGCGGAAAACTTGTGGCCCTTGACGCTGCGACAGGTGCCCTGAAGTGGACTTTCAATCCCGGCTTCAATTCCAGTCAACCCATCCGAGGCCTTCAAAGTCATGGGTCTGGCGCAAACCTGCGCCTGCTCTACAGCGTCGGTGAATTTCTCTACGCCCTGGACGCGGCGACCGGCAAACCCATACCGGCCTTCGGCCAGAACGGCCGTATCGACATGCGCGCCAACCTGCGTGGTCCGGCTGAAGAGAACGGCTTCTTCATGACATCGCCAGGATCAGTCTGGCGCGACCTCTACATCATCAGCGGCCGGGTTTCAGAAAGCACACCGGCCTCGCCGGGAGATGTCCGGGCCTTTGATGTGAACACCGGAAAGCTGCGGTGGACCTTCCACACCGTGCCACATCCCGGAGAGCCAGGTTTCGAAACATGGCCCAAGGACGCCTACAAGACCCAGGGCGGTGCCAATGCCTGGGCCGGATCCGTTCTGGATGCCAGACGCGGCATTGTCTTCGTTGCGACCGGCTCTGCCGCCGACGACTTTTTTGGCGGCGAGCGGCTAGGTGCCAACCGGTTCGCCAATTCCCTGATCGCCCTTGACGCGAGAACAGGCAAACGTCTCTGGGACTTCCAGGCCGTGCACCACGACATCTGGGACATGGACTTCTCGGCCCCGCCGGTCCTGCTGACTGTCATGCACGGGGGCAAGGCGGTGGAAGCCGTCGCCGCGACCAACAAGCTGAGCTACCTCTACCTGTTTGAGCGGACGACCGGAAAACCCCTGTTTCCCATCCGCGAAATCCCCGTGGCGGCCAGCACCGTGCCAGGTGAAAAGGCCTGGCCGACCCAACCCGTCCCGACAACCCCCCGGCCGCTCTCCTGGACCAGGGTGACCGAGAACGACCTCAGCGACCGGTCGCCTGCCGCACGGATCTGGGCGCGGGATTCCTATGCTGCCATGAACGGTGGAGGAAAACAGTTCACGCCCATGGCCATTGGCAAGGAGACCCTCATCCTGGCCGGGTTCATCGGAGGTGTCGAATGGGGTGGCATGGCCGCCGACCGCAAGGGTGTGGTCTATGCCAACGCCACGCGCATGCCCGGGGTCAGCAATATTGTGGAGTCCAGGAGCCTCCTGTCCTCGGGCGTCGGCGAGGGGGCCTATCGCACGCAATGCGCCGGTTGCCACGGGATGGAGATGAAGGGCAGTCCGCCCATGTTCCCGGCCCTGACGGACCTAAAGTCCAGGGCCTCAGCGTCGGAAATTACCGACGTCATCAGGAATGGCAGGGGCCGTATGCCGGCCTTCGCCAATCTGGCACCAGCGACCATTGCCAACCTTACGGCCTATCTGACAACCGGCACGGACCTTCCCGGCGCGGACAGACCGGCCATTTCCCTGCAGGGCCGGTTTGCACCTTCCGTCACCCGTTATACCTCCACAGGCAACCGGCAGTGGCTGGATCCCGAGGGCTATCCCGGGACCAAGCCCCCCTGGGGGACACTGAATGCCATCGACATGAATACGGGCAGGTATTTGTGGACCGTGCCATTCGGCGTGACGGGGTCCATGGGGCCTGAATTCGGCGGAGCCAATACCGGCGGCGGTGTCATTACAGGCGGCGGTCTGCTGTTCATCGGTGCCACCTCGGACCGCAAGCTCCACGCCTACGACTCCCGGAACGGCAAGCTGCTCTGGGAAGCGACCCTCCCCGCCTCAGCCCAGGCGACACCGGCGGTCTATATGGCGGGTGGGCGGCAATTTGTTGTCATTGCCGCAAGTGCGCGTCGGGCCCCCATGGGTCGAACGCCACAAGGTCAGGACAACAGCCAGGCAATCTCGAGCGGCGGCGCACAGGGGGGCTATATTGCCTTTGCCCTGCCCGGGAAGCCCTAAAATCCCGGCATGTGAATGTTGGCGGCCGCAAGGGACTCAAAGTCCATCATTGAGCCGTTCAGATCAGACTATCGTCCAACGGACAGAAGGCATTGCTCAGACCATGGCCGGGTTGGACATGGCCGCGCGCACGGCGGTAATGGCCGCAGTTGCGCGAAGACCCACCTCCCCGGCCGACATCCCCGGCCTGTAGAGGTCCGAGCCCAGGCCGAACCCCCGGGCTCCGGCGGCCGTCCACGCCGCCATCTGGTCTGGCCCCACCCCACCTACGGGAATGACATCGGCTTCGAGAGGCAGGACCGCCTTCAAGGCCTTGAGATGGTCCGGACCATAGCTGGCCGCCGGGAAGAGCTTCAGCCGCCGGGCACCTGCCGCCAGAGCGGCAAAGGCTTCGGTCGCGGTGGCGAAACCCGGCAAGGACTCAAGGCCCAGTTCAACCGTCCGGGAAATCACTGCAGGATTGGTGTTGGGGCTGACAATCATTCGACCGCCAGCGTCAGCGACAGCCTCAACCTGGTCAGAGGTCAGGACCGTGCCGGCCCCCCAGACCATCCGCCCCTCCATCTGGCGAAGGGCTGCTATGCTCTCCAGGGGCCGCGGGGAATTGAGCGGCACCTCGACCAGACGAAGGCCCGCCGCGAAAAGCGACTCGGCAATGGCGACCACTTCATCGGGACGGACGCCCCGGAGGATCGCCACAAGCGGCGCCTCGTCGAAAGCTGCCTGGAAGGTGGTCATTGAACGAACACTCCTGAAGCCAGAGCGGCAAGTCCGGACAGTGCCGCAAGCTCGCCGTCATGGACATCGACGCCATAGCCCAGGTTCTGAAGCACCCTATGGTATCGGGATGCAAGCTTGAGGTCGCCAATGATCGTGACCGGCGTCTCTGGACCAACGCCAAGGACTCCGGGAACAGAGGCCACCTCTGACCCGATCAGCAGGCCTGAAAGGTAGGACGTCGCCTGGCTGGCCGGCATGTCCCCACCGACCACCCGGGACCTGGCCGTAAACAGTCGTGAAGCCAGGGCGTCGCCGCGACCTGCCGCAAGGACCCCGCGGTCAAAAGCGCCGTCATCATCATCTGTGGCACTGCTGCTCAGGACGCTTTGCGTCCTCAGAAGTTCAAACAGTTCGCCCGTCATGCAACTGACAAACCGTTCGATCTGCCCGTCGACAACCTTCACCCATTTGGCATGGGTACCAGGGTGACAGATCAGATGCTCGCCCTGCGCCCGCGAGGCGTCTGCGGCGACCCACCCCAGAACATGGGTTTCTTCACCACGCATGACATCGGGTCCGCCATCCGGTCGCTCACACCTTAGGCCGGGGACGATCCATACCGGTGAACCCTCGCGGTCAATCCGGTGCAGGCCGCCAGCCAACTGGACGATGGAGGTCGGGCAGTCGAGATAGGGAACCGGCGTCCATCCAAGGTTTGAACCAATCATCCCGCACAGGATGGCGGGAAGCCCGTCGGCACCCAAAGCAGACTGCACGGTATCGGCAAACCGCAGGGCAGCATCACCAGGTGCCAGGCGCCCGACCCCCAGCGGAAACTCCCGGCGCATTTTGGGTTGACCGTCAGCCCCGACCACCCACGCACGCAGGTTGGTTGTGCCCCAATCGACTGCCAGAAAGGGAGATTTCATGGGTAAGCGCCTACGGATTCAATCATGCAACCGATTTCATGAACGGGATCATTATAGGGTCAATTGGATGGCAGGCTAGGGCCAACCCGGGCTCGAGACGCGCTGATGTCCGATACAATAAACCGAGGTCTCACCTAGTGCGGACAAGGCTTCGAGTGGAACCTGACCTGCTTGACAAGGCCTGTCGCTGTCCCTGACAATCGTTTTCATTGGCTCGATCAGACGCAGGCAACCTGCCGGACGCCTTCCTATTCAGGCAAGGCTTGCTCTGGCGGCGAAACGGGTGAATTCGGCGGCGTTTCCGGCGTCGTCTGATCGTCGGCAAGCCGCGCCTGGCCGCCAGGTCAGGTTCATATTGGTAGCGTGGCGGCAGCCCTTGCGCGCCCACATGGAGTAAGCAGACCGTGCTGAAGATCTTCAACGAATTCGAACGTCGCCCCGACCTTCTGGCGCGCTTCGACAAGCTGCTCCCCAGCTATTCCATTTCCTGCATTTTTGCAGACGTCAT
Source organism: uncultured Alphaproteobacteria bacterium (assembly GCA_903928755.1). Lineage (GTDB taxonomy): Bacteria > Pseudomonadota > Alphaproteobacteria > Caulobacterales > Caulobacteraceae > Phenylobacterium. The sequence continues at coordinate 5,069 of CAIYSH010000495.1, forward strand.
GTATCGCCAGAATGTGATGGTCTCGGCGATCAAGCCGCCCTTCAAGGCCAAGGCCTGCGGTCAGGCTCTTACGGTGCAGCTTTCCGGCGGGGATCTGGTTGACCCTCTGAAGGCCCTGGAAATGGGCCAGCCCGGCGACATCATCGTGGTGGACGCCGGCGGCGATACGGAGACTTCGGTCTGCGGCGGCCTCATGGGCGGCCTGGCCAAGAACCGCGGCATTCGCGGCATGGTGATCGATGGTGCCGGTCGGGACACCGACGAACTGGAAGACATCAATTTTCCGATCTGGACCCGGGCGATTACGGCCCGCGGCACCCACACGATGTTCTCCGAGCGCAAGGAAGAACTGTCGATCAATGTGCCCATTACCTGCGGCGGCGTGATCGTGCGGCCCGGCGATTTCATCGTGGCTGACATCATCGCGGCCGTGGTCGTGCCGCTGGAACGCGCCGACGAATTCCTGACCCTGGCGGAGGAACAGGCTGACCGGGAACAGCGGACCCGGGAATGGGTGGCCCGCGGCAAGACCGTGGAAGATTTGCTGGCTGAATTCGGCCGCATCTAGCGGCCGCGGACAACCAGGGGGGAAACACTGTGAAATCAAAAAAAATTCAGCGGATTCAGGTCGCTGCAGTGACCCTTCTGGTGATCGCCGGCCTGATCAACTACCTGGATCGCAGCACGCTTTCGATTGCGAACAAAGCTATCAGCAGCGAGATGCACCTCTCGGCGACCCAGATGGGGCTGCTCCTTTCGGCATTCTCCCTCCCCTACGCCTTCGCCCAGCTGCCGATCGGCGTCATGCTGGACCGCTTCGGCGCACGGGTCATGCTGGGGGCTGGCATGCTGCTCTGGTCGCTTGCCCAGGCGGGCGCCGGCATGGTGCAGACCCTCAACCAGTTCATCATGGCCAGACTGGCCCTCGGGGTCGGCGAGGGACCGCAGTTTCCTGCAGGGGCCAAGGTGCTCGGTGACTGGTTTGCAATCCATGAGCGCGGTCGTCCGACCGGGATCTTCGTCGCCTCATCGACAATAGCCCCGGCTCTGGCACCGCCGATCCTCACGGCCCTTATGCTCAGCTTCGGCTGGCGTGGGATGTTCCTCATCATGGGCCTTCTTGGCATTGCGGCAGCCCTGGCCTGGTACGCGGTATATCGGGACCGACGCGATGTGGCGCTCGAACCTTCAGAGGTCGACTACCTCTCCGGTGTCGACCGTGCCGAAAACGAAGACAGCCAGATGACCTTCGCCGAGTGGCGGAGCCTTTTCACCAAGCGCACCACCTGGGGCATGATCTTTGGCTGGATGGGGGTGATCTACATGGTCTTCCTCTATGTCACCTGGCTGCCAGCCTATCTGCAGCAGGAGCGGGGACTGAGCATTTCCCAGTCCGGCTGGATCCTGATGATCCCCTTCGTGGGCGGAACCCTGGGCCAGCTGTCCAGTGGTGTGTTCGCCGACTGGCTTCTGGCCCGCGGCATGAAGCCCGTTACCAGCCGCAAGTGGCCGATCTGCCTCGGCCTGGTCGGCGCTGCCGCCTTCACGGTCCCTGCTGCCTTTACGCCCAACCTCACCCTGGCCATCGTCTACCTGACCCTTGCCATGTATTTCGTAAACTTGGCCAGTGGCGGCGGTTGGGCTCTGGTCAGTGTCAGTGCGCCCCGGCGTCTGATCGCGTCCCTGGGCAGCATCCAGAATTTCGGCGGCTATTTCGGCGGATCGGCAGCCCCCCTCATCACCGGCATGGTTGTCGACCGCACGGGCTCTTTTGTGAATGCCCTCCTGATCAGCGCCGCTGTCTCCCTGGCCGGTGCCCTCATCTACCTCTTCGTGGTCAAGGACCCGATCACCGATCCCACCCCGGAGGGAATGGCAAACGTCGCGGCCTGATCCCGACCAAGCCTTCTCCCCAGCGTCAATCCTGGAGCAAATCAGATGACCAAACCTTCTAGGCGCAGCCTTTTCGCCGGCGGCATGGCCGCAGGCGTTGCTGCTGTGGCCGCTGGAGCCAGCGGGGCTGCACCCGCCAAAGCCAAGGCTTCAGCCGGTGGAGCCAAACCTGCCGTCCCCGGCCTCAAGGACGTCTGGGGAGAGGATTTCCTCTATCAGTGGAGCCCGCCAGAAAACCTCAAGCGGGACCTGACGCCGGGCCAGGCAGAAATCCGGCTGAGCAGCCAGGTGACGCCCCGCCTGACCAGCGCCCCCGGCCAGGACTGGAACAGCCTGTTCAAGGGCATGCATGACCTCGGCTGGTCGGCTGTTGAAGCCGCCTCCCAGACCTGGCTGACGCGGAAGATTCCGGACTCGGAAGTCCGGGAAATCAAGGACGCCCTAAAGGCCAATGATGTGACCTTCTACAACATCCACTGCGCTGGAAACATCATCGCCCCGGATCCGGATGCCGATAAGTGGCAGCGGCATATCATCGACGCCATCCACTCGGCCGAGGAATTCGGACTGCCGCTGATCCTGACCCATGCTGGCAGCATGTATTCCAACCGCAACTGGGCCCACCCCCAGAACTGGAGCCGGGAAGGCTGGATGCGCACGGTCAATGCGCTGAAGCGGATCGTCAAGGATACGGCCGGCAGCAAGGTGGAAATCGCCATCGAGCCCGTGAACACCGAGAGCATCAACAATCCCTGGGCCCAGAAGCGTCTGCGCGAGGATGTGGGCGACGCCCGCATCACCTCCGGCCTGGACATCACCAATATGGTGTTCCCGAACAACGCCTTCCGCATGTC
>CAIYSH010000496.1 GCA_903928755.1 uncultured Alphaproteobacteria bacterium
CCGAGGGCCTGCATGCGACACTGAGCCTTACGGACTGGACCCCGGCCTCCGCCGGGGTGACCGGTGTTTGGGGATAGCCCGCGATCGACTTCCCACCCCCGGTCATACCGGCGGAGGCCGGTATCCTGGTCACAGGCACACCCCGGCCTCCGCCGGGGTGACTGGTGGGGTGGATGGGCCGCGATCGACCTCCCACTCCCGGTCATACCGGCGGAGGCCGGTATCCAGGTCCGAGGGCCCGTAGTTTCCAGCATGTCGCCTCCGGTGTCTGCCAGGCGAACGGCCGCTGGTCTTGGCGCGTCGACGCAGGTAGGATTCGCCAGGCAAGCTTGGGCAGGGAGAGGGGCGCGTCATGACCTACAGTCTGAATGTGGATGGCAAGGTGCGGGAGGCCGATGTGGAGCCGGGGACACCCCTGCTCTGGGCCCTGCGCGACAGCCTGGGAATTCTCGGCCCCAAGTTCGGCTGCGGCATAGGTGCCTGCGGTGCCTGCACCGTGCACATTGACGGGGTCCCGGTCAGGTCCTGCGCCACGCCGGTGGAAAAAGTCGGGGCGGGCAAGGTCACCACCATTGAAGGCCTAGGCACCTCGGCCATTGGCCAGAAGGTGCAGGCGGCCTGGGAAGCGCTGGATGTCGCCCAGTGCGGCTATTGCCAGCCCGGACAGATCATGTCGGCGACGGCCCTGCTGACCAAGACCCCCAAGCCTACCGATGCCGATATTGACGCCGCCATGAGCGGGAATATCTGCCGGTGTGCCACCTACACCCGCATCCGGGCAGCGATCAAAATGGCCTCGGGCCAGAAGGCGGGAGTCTGATCATGGCCGACGGAACCGATCTTTCACGCCGCCAGTTCGTCCAGGTCAGCACCGCTGCGGGCGGTCTGATGCTGAGTTTCTCCGTGGCCGGCAAGGCCCGGGCTGACGGCGCAGCGCCAGGCGTCATCAACGCCTATGTGACCATCGCCCCCGACAATGTGGTGACCATCGTCGCCAAAAACCCGGAGATCGGCCAGGGGATCAAGACCTCCCTGCCCATGATCATCGCCGAAGAGCTCGACGTGGACTGGGCCCAGGTTCGCACACATCAGGCTGACAGCCAGCCCTCGATCTATGGCCTGCAGTTTGCCGGCGGCAGCATGGCCACGCCCCTGCACTGGGACATGCTCCGCAAGGTTGGCGCGACCGCCCGGGCCCTGCTGGTCGCCGCCGCCGCCGCCAACTGGAAGGTCCCCGTCAACGCGTGCGTCACGGCCTCGGGCGTGGTCCATCACAAGGCTTCCAAGCGGTCTGCGACCTATGGGTCACTGGCAGCCCTGGCTGCGACCCTGCCCCAGCCAGACCCCAAGTCCATCATCCTGAAGGACCCCAAGTCCTACAAGATCATCGGCAAGTCCAAGCCCCAGGTGGACACCGCCGCCATTGTGCGGGGCAAGCCCCTGTTCGGGATCGATGTGGTGGTTCCGGGCATGCTCTATGCCACCTTTGAAAAGGCGCCTGTCTTCGGGGCCGGTGTGGCCAGCGCAGATCTCGATGCCGCCCGGGCAGTGAAGGGCGTGCGCAAGGCCTTTGTGGTGGAGGGCGGGACGGAGCTTAACGGCTTGCTCCCCGGCGTCGCCGTGATCGCCGACAGCTGGTGGCAGGCCCGGCAGGGCCGCAACAAGCTGAACATCAAGTGGCAGGACCATCCCACCGCCCGGCAGTCCACGGCGGGTTTCAACGCCCAGGCCGACACCCTCTCCAAGGGCGCGCCCCTGCGCACCGAGCGGCAGGACGGGGATGTGGCCGCCGCCCTGGTCGGGGCGGCCTCGACGATGGAGGCGGCCTATGCCTATCCCTTCATCGCCCACATTCCCCTCGAGCCTCAGAACTGCACGGCCCACTTCAAGGACGGCAAGCTGGAGATCTGGGCCCCGACCCAGAA
>CAIYSH010000497.1 GCA_903928755.1 uncultured Alphaproteobacteria bacterium
CAACACTCGCTGGTAGTGACATGCTCACGCCTGCAACCTCGATGGCGCCGCCCATGCCGCCAGAGCTCGCTCGGCGAGCGCGAACAGCCTCACCACCGTCCAGTGCTGCCGACGGCGCTGCCGGAGCGCGGCCCTGCAAGTGCTGGGCCAGCTGCCGTGCTGTCGGGTGGTCGAACATCAGCGTGATATTGATGGAACCATCGTAAAACGTCTGGCGTCGGGCTGGCGTCTGGAACGACTGGACGCCACGGTCCGGGCCATTCTCAGGTCTGGTGCCTTCGAGCTCGCCTATCGATCCGATGTGCCCTCTGAAGTCGTGCTTGACGAATATGTCGAGCTGGCGAAGTCTTTCTTCGAGGGACCGGAACCCGGGTTTGTCAACGGTGCTCTGGACGGTGTGGCGCAGGATGTCCGGAGCTGAGGACGTGCCTGATGAGTTTGGCCAGATCGCCGAACTTTTTCTGCCCCTGACCCGAGGTGCTCCCGAAGCCATTGGCCTTCGGGATGATGCAGCGGTGATCCCGTCACGGGTGGGCCATGATCTTGTGGTCTCGAAGGACGCCATGGTCGCTGGTGTTCATTTCAGACCTGACGAATCGCCTGAGCTGATCGCCCGGCGCTTGATCCGGGCAAATCTCTCTGACCTGGCAGCCAAAGGGGCAGAGCCTTTTGGCTATTTCCTGATGACCGCATGGTCAAAGGACTTTGACTGGGAACGCCGGAAGGCCTTCGCCAGGGGGCTGGAGATGGACGGCATTGAATTTGATGTGAGCCTGCTTGGGGGGGATACGGTCTCGACTTCAGGACCCTTGACGCTCTCAATGACGGTGATGGGCTGGGTTCCGGCTGGCAAAATGGTCAGACGAGATACGGCGCAGGTCGGTGATCTGATCGTGGTCAGCGGCCCGATCGGCAATGGCTGGCTGGATTGGGGCCTTGGGCAGGGGGGCTTCCTCCCCCATCCCCGGCTGGACCTGCGTGAAAGACTCCGGGAATTTGCCACGGCCTCTGCGGATGTTTCCGATGGTCTTGTCGCCGATGCAGGTCATGTGGCTGCGGCCAGTGGATGTGGTCTTTGGCTTGACCTGGCGAACATGCCGCTTTCCCGGCGCGCGCGGTCATGGGTAGAGGGTCAGCCAGACGAAGGGCTTGCGCGATTGCGCCTGGCTACCGCTGGCGATGATTACCAACTTGTCTGCACGGTTCGCCCGGAAAATGTGACCCGGTTCGGTCTGTCTGTTGTGGGCGAGATAACATCCGGGGGCATTGACGTTCGATTCGGCAACCAGCAACTGGATGCACGAACCCGCGGCTGGGTTCATCGATGAGGTTGGCAAGAAACCCTAAACTGAATCGGTTGCAGAGCTTGTTCCATGAAAACACCCTTGCTTCTGATCTTCGCCCTGATCCTCTGCGGATCTGCCCAAGCGTCCGAAAAGCCCAAGGAAAAAGACAAGGCCGAAACGCCTAAATATGTAGACCTCGCGCCGGTCTCCCTGCCAATCGTCGTCGAGGGCAGGCTGGTGAACTATGTTTTCACCAATATCCGGGTCAACCTTACAAAGACGGCAGACTCAGAAAAAATGCGCGCCAAATCGCCTTATTTCCGGGATGCACTGGTCCGTATGTCTTCGCGAACCCCCTTTCCCAGCGCAAAAGACTACCAGTCGATCGACGAGGCGAGGTTGATTTCGGCCTTCCTGCCTGAAGCCTCGCGGATTGCCGGTCCAGGTTCCGTGAAGGGGATCGAGGTGAAGTCCCAGAAGCCCAAGAGATATATGGGCCTGCCGAAAACGGGTAGTGTCAGGGGCGGATCCGAGATCCGTCCATGAGAATGGTTTTCACCTGAATCACGTCAGGCGTTGCATGGGTGCTCCATGTTTGGCAGTTTCCCTCCCGTCTTTGTGTGGCTCCCTGTTCGCGGTCGGGCTACAATGAGGGGAAACCATGGGGTTGGGAATGCATGGACGGGCGCACCTGTGTCGCCATCTCCCAATTTTGCGCAGTCTTGAAGGGGCGACCTATCTATGAATCCTGAGCTTTTGCTGGCGATCGGTGCCGGCGCACTGGCGGTGCTATATGGCGTCTGGCAGACCGCATCGCTGATGCAGGCATCGCCCGGCAACGCGCGAATGCAAGAAATTGCCGCGGCAATCCAAGAAGGCGCACAGGCCTATCTCAACAAACAATACACGGCCATCGGCATTGTCGGTGTGGTGATCCTGGTGGCCCTGGCCTTCTTTCTGGGGACGCTGCCGGCGATCGGTTTTGCAACCGGCGCAATCCTGTCGGGTGCGGCGGGCTTCGTGGGCATGCTGATTTCCGTACGCGCCAACGTCCGGACAGCGCAGGGGGCTTCCGAAAGCCTGGCTCGGGGCCTTTCACTGGCTTTCCGCTCTGGTGCCATCACAGGCATGCTGGTGGCAGGCTTCGCCCTTCTGGGTGTGGCTGGCTATTATGCCATCCTGACCGGCCCGCTGGGTCTGGCCATTACAAGCCGTGAAGTGCAGGATTCCATGGTCTGCCTGGGCTTCGGGGCCTCGCTGATCTCCATCTTCGCCCG
>CAIYSH010000498.1 GCA_903928755.1 uncultured Alphaproteobacteria bacterium
TGACCTGCAAGCGGCCATGGCGGCCGGCAAGGCCAGTTCCGTTTCCATCACCCAGGCCTACCTGGCCCGGATCGAGGCCCTGGATCACAAGGGGCCAAAACTCAACAGCATCATCGCCCTCAATTCCCATGCACTGGCTGATGCCAGGGCCTTGGACGCTGAGCGCAAGGACGGACATGTTCGAGGGCCCCTGCATGGACTGCCCATCCTGCTGAAGGACAATATCGAGTCGGCAGACGGTATGGCCACAACGGGGGGGTCCCTCGCCCTGAGCAGCAATATCACCAATCGCGATGCCCCCCTGGTCAAGCGCCTGACCGATGCCGGCGCCGTGATCCTGGGCAAGACCAACCTGTCAGAATGGGCCAATTATCGCTCGACCCGATCCATCAGCGGCTGGAGCGCCATGGGCGGGCTGGTGCGCAATCCCTATGGCCTCGACCGCAGCTCATGTGGCTCCAGCGCCGGGACCGGATCATCCATCGCTGCGGGCCTCGCCGCTGGCGGTGTCGGTACGGAGACGGACGGCTCCATCACCTGCCCCGCCGCCATCAATGGGCTGGTGGGCCTGAAGCCGACGGTGGGCCTTGTGTCGCGCACCTTCATCATTCCGATCTCGGCAAGCCAGGACACGGCAGGACCCATGACCCGTTATGTGGCAGACGCCGCGGCCATGCTGACCGCCATGGCTGGCTCTGATCCTGCAGATCCGGCAACGGCCGGGGCGGATGCCCACAGGACAGACTATCTTGCTGCGCTCGATCCCAAGTCCCTGAAGGGTGCCCGCCTGGGGGTCCTGCGGATTACCGCCGGCCGCTCACCCCAGGCCGACGCCCTTTTCAACGAGACCGCCAAGGCACTGGAGGCCGCCGGGGCAACCCTGGTGGAGGTCAAGATCCCGGACCTCGGGTCAATCAGCACCGCTGAAGAGTTGATCCTGCGCACGGAGTTCAAGGCCGGGATCGATGCCTATCTGGCCTCGACCGATCCGATCCAGGTCAAGACCCGCACCCTGGCCGACCTGATTGCTTTCAATACCGCCGAACCGCGGGAAACCGCCCTCTTCGGACAGGAAATCTTCTTGGCCAGCCAGGCAGGCTCAGGGCTGGACGATCCCGCCTACCTCAAAGCCAGGGCTGATGCCAGGCGGCTGGCGGGCCCTGAAGGCATTGATGCAATGATCGCCAAAGACCGTCTCGACGCCCTGATCGCCTGGAGCGGACCCACAGGCATTGTCGATCCGGTCAACGGGACCCGGATTTTAGGCCCCCCTTCGGGACTGGCCGCCGTCGCGGGCTATCCTCACCTGACCGTGCCCATGGGCTATGTGTCGGGCCTGCCTGTGGGCCTTTCCTTCATGGGGCCAGCATGGTCTGAAGCCAAACTGCTCAGCCTGGGCTTTGCCTTCGAGCAAATGACCAGGGCCCGGCGCAATCCGACCTTCCCCGCCAGCGTCATGACCCGGCCTGAAATCGCCCCCGCAATCGACCCCTAAAGAACACGCCTTCGCCCAGATTTCGCCGCTTGCGGTCTCCAGGCTGAAATACGGGGGCCACAAAGGAGGCGAGGAAAATGTCCAGTCTGCGTAAGGGCGCCCACATTGCGCTTTGTCTGTTCACAGCCGGCAGCGCGCCAGCACCCGCCTTCGCCGCACCGGCGGCCGTCAGCGATGGCGAGCCCACAGCAGAAGCCTGCGCCAGACTTGGGTATCCTGTCCGTGTACATGACGATGACGATCGGCGGCTGAACCGTCGCGGAAAGGGACGGCCCTATACAACAGCCCTGGCCTTTGCGCCGCCGCCACCGCCTTCGCCCGTCGTGATGGCTGCACCCCGAATGGCGGTTAGCGAGATGGTTGTGGCCTCGGCCAGGTCCATGGGGCCAGGGTCGACCCGGATCGCTGGCGACGTTGAGACTGAGCGCTATCCCCACGCAACCGCCAATTCCATCAAGCGAACTGCAGACGAGCCCGTCTCCACCCTGTCTGCTGATGTCGACACCGCCGCCTACGCCAATGTTCGACGGATGCTGCAGAACGGTCAGCCCCCGCCCTCAGACGCTGTGCGCGTCGAGGAAATGCTGAACTATTTTGATTATGGCTATGCGAGGCCGGATACCCCGGAGGTTCCCTTCAAGCCCAGCATTACGGTGACGCCGTCCCCCTGGTCACAGGATCGCCAGATCCTGCATATTGGCCTTCAGGGCTATGACATTCCTCGCGCCGAACAGCCGCCGCTCAACCTGGTCTTCCTGATCGACACCTCGGGCTCCATGTCGTCGGAGGAGCGCCTGCCCCTGGCGCGCAAGGCGCTGAACCTGCTGGTCTCCCAACTGCGCGCCCAGGATCATGTCGCCATGGTTGCCTATGCCGGATCGGCAGGCGAGGTCCTGGCCCCGACCTCGGGTGCCCAGAAACTGAAGATGCGCTGCGCCCTGGGGGCCCTGGAGTCAGGTGGCTCAACCGCTGGCGGAGAAGGGCTGTCTCTGGCCTATGACATAGCCCGAAGGAACTTCGATCCCCGGGCCGTGAACCGGGTGATCCTGATGACCGACGGCGACTTCAATGTGGGGGTCAATGATCCGGCCAAGCTTACGGATTTCGTGGTCGAGAAGCGCAAGTCCGGGGTCTATCTTTCGGTCTACGGCTTTGGCGGCGGCAATTACAATGACACCCTGATGCAGGCCATGGCCCAGAACGGCAACGGGACCGCGGGCTATATCGATACCCTGTCCGAGGCGCGGAAAACCTTCCGCGATGACTTTTCAGGCTCACTCTTCCCCATTGCCAACGACGTCAAGATCCAGGTGGAGTTCAATCCGGCCAGGGTCTCAGAGTATCGGCTGATCGGCTATGAAACCCGGCTGCTGAATCGCGAAGATTTCAACAATGACAAGGTCGACGCTGGCGAGGTCGGGTCCGGAACGTCCGTCACTGCGCTTTACGAGATCACACCCGCTGACGCCGCACCGTCCAGCGATCCCCTGCGCTACGGTCAGAACAGGCCTGTCGTGCCAACAGGGCCGGGCGACGAAATCGCCTTCCTGAAGGTGCGCTACAAGCTGCCGGGCCAATCAGACTCTCGCCTGATCACCCGTCCCATCGGCAAGTCTGATCTCGCGCAATCGGTTGAAGCCGCCCCGGAGGCGACGCGCTGGGCCCTGGCGGTCGCAGGCTTCGGTCAGAAACTGCGCCATGACCCCTGGGTCTCGGACCGTTTTGGCTGGAATCAGATCTACGCCCTGGCCGACAGCGCCAGGGGTGAAGATCCCTTCGCGCTGAGGGCAGAATTCCTCAGCCTCGTCCGGGCCGCTGAAGGCCCGGCGCGAGGCGAGTAGCTTAGCGGCCGGTGGGCATGTCCTTGAAGGCCACATCCTTGTCGACGCGGATATCGCCGGGCAGGCCCAGCACCCGCTCGGCGATGATGTTCTTCAGGATTTCGTCCGTGCCACCGGCAATGCGCAGACCCGGAGCGAACATGACCGAGCTCTGGAAGCCACCGTGCTGCGGGGCCAGATCGACATCATTGATGATGCCGTACTGATCGAGCATTTCCAGGGCCTCATTGGCCAGATCCTGCATCTGCACTGCAGAGACGATCTTGCCGATGGAGCTCTCGGGCCCAGGGGTCTGGCCCCGCGACAGGGCAGTCATGGTGCGGTTGCGGGTGTGCTTCAGACCCTCAGCCTGGACATACCAGTCCGCCAGCTTCTCACGCAGGGAGCTGTCCTTCAGGGCCGGACCACCGTCCATGCCGGGGGTCTGGCGGGCGACTTCCATGAACTGGGACCAGCCCATACCCGTGGCACCGCCGACGGCAAGACGCTCGTTCATCAGGGTGACCAGACTGACCTTCCAGCCGTCGCCAATGCCACCGAGACGCTGACTGTCCTTGATCCGCAGATCAGTGAAGAAGACTTCGTTGAAGCCCGATCCGCCCGACATCTGATGGATCGGCTTCACCTCGACCGCAGGGTCCCTCATGTCGATCCAGAACATGGTCAGGCCCTTGTGCTTTGGCACATCAGGGTCCGTCCGGACGATGACAATGCCGAAATCCGAGAACTGGGCACCGGTGGTCCAGACCTTCTGGCCATTGATGATCCAGTCGCCTGACCCGTCAGAGGCACGCTCGGCCTTGGTGCGGGCGGCGGCCACATCAGAACCGCCTGACGGTTCGGAGAACAGCTGGCACCAGATTTCCTCACCGCGGATGGCAGGGCCGGCGAAGCGTTGCTTTGTGGCTTCGTCGGCGAAGTTCATCACCGTCGGCACACACATGCCCAGGCCGATCTGAAAAGGATTGCCCGGGATCGGATACCCGGCTTCCTCCTGGCCGAAAATCACGCTCTGCAGGGGCGTGCCGCCCTGTCCGCCCCATTCCTTGGGCCAGGTAATGCAGGCATACCCGGCGGCGGCCTTCTTGGCCTGCCAGGCGCGGGAAGCGGCCAGGGAGTCCGACCCTTCAGGATCAGACCCAGGATGGGCCTTGGGAGCATTGGCCTCGAGCCAGATCTTCACCTGGGCGCGGTAGGCGGCTTCTTCGGCTGAATCGTTGAAATCCATGATCTCAATCTCCCTTAGGCGGCCGCATTGCGGCGTTCGAGGTGGCTGACAAGACGTTCCTTCCAGACCCGGGGCGCGCCGGCCACCAGGGAAAGCTGGCGAGAGCGCCGGTAGTAGAAATGGCAATCCATCTGCCAGGTGAAGCCGATACCGCCGTGGGTTTGAATGTTTTCCTTCGAGGCGAACCAGAAGGCTTCGGAGGCGGCAATCCGGGCTGCGCTGGCGGCGATGGGCAGCTCACTTGCGTCAGTATTGAGGGCCCAGGCCCCGTAATAGGCGTTGGAGCGGGCCAGCTCGTTCTTGACATACATGTCGGCCAGCTTGTGCTTGATGGCCTGATAGCTGGCGATGGTGCGCCCGAAGGCGTAGCGCTCGAGGGCGTATTCCTTCGCCATTTCCAGGCTGCGGTCTGCGCCGCCGGTCTGCTCGAAGGCCAGCAGGATTGCTGCGCGATCGAGGATCTGTTCCAGCAGGTTGAGTCCTTCGCCTGCGCCGCCAAGACGCTCTGCCCTGGCACCGGAGAAGGTCAACCGTGCCGCGTCGCGGGTCGGATCCAGGGTCTTCAGGGCTTCGCGGGTGACCCCCGCCATGTCCACGAGATAAAGACCTGCCTGACCCCCCTCCTTGGCCAGGACCAGGGCGACATCAGCAATATCGCCGTCTGTCACCGGGATCTTGACGCCCGAGAGCTTGCCGCCCTCGACGCTGGCCGAAACAGTTGCCGCAGATACCGCACCGGGACCTTCCGAGGTTGCCAGGCATCCGATGATTTCGCCCGCCGCAATCCTGGGCAGGTAGGTCGCCTTCTGGGCGTCGCTGCCAGCCAGCATGATGGCTTCGGCAAGCATGTAGACCGTCGAGGCGAAAGGAATGGGAGCCACCACGCGGCCGAGCTCCTCTGCAATCACGCAGAGCTCAAGGTGACCCAGACCCAGGCCGCCATGGGCTTCAGGGATCGCCGCACCGAGCCAGCCCTGGGCCGCGACGGACTTCCAGAGATCAGCGTCATAGGCCATGGAGTCATCTTCCAGAACCTTGCGGACCCTGGATGCCGGGCAGTTGGCCTGCAGGAACTTGCGGGCCTCATCCTTGAGAAACTTCTGGTCATCTGAAAAGTCGAAATTCATTTCCGCCCTCACCCGGCCGTGGCCGGTCCAATGTGATCTTGAAAAAGATCATACGCGCCTACCCGGGTCGGAGGGAAGATTGACTTGGCGTCAACGATTTCCGGGTTTTATGGGCCAAATCCAATCGGGATCGGAACCACGTCCATGGCCAAGGCCGTATTTCACAGAAACCAGCGTGTCTGGGTCGAAAGTGTGGGAGCCTGGGCTGTGGTCGAAAAGATTGTTCCCCTGTGGGCCAAGGGTTTCGATGAGCCGGTCAAGATCAGCTATGACGTCGGGCTGGGTCGGTCCTTCAATGCAAACGAGCTCAGGGCAGACCAGGAATCAGAAGAGACCATGAAAGACATGGGCCCGCGCTGGCGACTCTTGCGCGTACACAACAAATGGCAGACGGCCGAAGCATGTCATCACCATCCCTTCCCCGGCACCTTTCCGGTGGTTGTCACAGATGCTGTGGACTGGGGCGGGTGGCGCACGCCGGGGGCAGAATATGATCGCGATCCGCACAGGATTGAATATCAGGCCCGGCTGATCGCATCGGCCCCCCAACTTCTGGCAATCGCGCAATCCCTCGCCTCGCTTGTCGCCGCCACCGCGCGCCCTTCAGAAGCCCTCAAGAGACTTGCGGCAGAGAGTGCCAGGATCGAAGACTTCCTGAAAGATTCCCCAACACCTCCCGACGAAGCCGGACAAAGCGACGACCTGGCCAAGGTCAGCTGACACCTCGCTCAGACCCCGAGACGACGCCGCCTTGGGACTGGGTTCTAGGCCGTCGGCTCATACCAGATCGGCGATGACCATGCCCGCTCCATAATGGTCGCCTGCATGTACGGGCTGGGCGGGGTCCCATTCCTCAGCGCATCCCAGGTCGACCAGCGGCAGGACGGGTTTTCAAGGACGCGCACATAATAGAAGGCCCGTTGTTTCGGATTGAAGGTCGGATCCGTCCAGACCGTCTTCAATTCGACATCGCCCTTGAACCGCTCCGGCTGGCAGGTCGCCAGGTCCACCTTGGCCCCATTGGAAGGGCAGCGCCAGGTGCTCTGGTCAAGGTTCAGTCCATCAGAGCAGGCCACGTCAAAAACACGTTCCCTTGCGACGCCGTTTTCGATCCAGCCCTTCACGATCTGCGCGCGCTGCAGATAACCTGACGAGGGATCACGAACCGCCCAGACCAGAAAACTCGGGGACTTCCCTCTGGAAGGTAACAAGTCACCCCCCATCGGGACACCATGGGTATAGGCCTGGCGAACGGAGTCCATGCGCTGGGTCAGCCCCGTCGGGAAGTCGTAACTTGCGAAGAACCTAACCCGGATACGGGGCCCGGAGGTGGCAAAGGTTTCCCGCCGCTTCAGGGCTGCGAATATGGCGTCGCGGGAGTTTTCCTCTGCCCAGACCCCGGCGAGGCCGCTGGCACCCCAAGCCTGGGCCGGGGGAACCATTGGGGCTTTGGGATCGGGGCCCTGCACACCCTCCCAGGTCCTTGCACCATTGGGCGGGACAGAACGACGCAGGTCCGGGGTTCCATCAGTCCGGCCAACCTTGCTGAAATAGTTCGGCTCTTCAACGCTGCCCGGTGCCGCATTATGGGTATCTGAAGACCCGATGAAGCCCAGCTTGAAGCCATTTATACCCACCTTGTCCCGCATCAACAGACCGTCCTGCAACGCACGACGCACGTAACTGCCGGCAAACTTGGTGACCTTCAGGTCGCGGCCGATATAGGTCTCCATGATCTCGAAGTTCGACCACTCGTCATTCGGCGACAGGGTCGGGTGGGTCTCCGATGTGCCCTTGATCTGGGTGATTTCGGTCAGGGGTTCATTGCGCGCCCGCAATTCGGCATAGGCCCGGTCGATCGGCTGGCCGTTCTGTCGGACCGAGTCAAACATCAGCCCGTCACTGCCATTGGCATTGTGGGGAATGGCCAGGGCTTCGACGCCCTTGCCGCGCCAGCTATCCATGGTGTGCCAGAGGTCTTCCGGATTTGCGGAATCCGAGGCGGAATACGGCAGGTTCGGAACCTTGGCAGTCCGGAATATGACATTGCGGTGCAGGTTCCGGCCGCCTGGCGCAGAGGTATATTCATAACCGACCAGGGTCGTGAATTTTCCCGGCTGGTTATTGCGTGCTGCGGCATCCTGAACCTCTTTCCAGGCCCGGGACATGATGGCGGGGTCGTTATACTCCTTGGGCAGGGTCCCGGCAGACCGACCTGCGACAAATGCCGCAAAGGCTTTCTGGATCTCGGCCGGGTCCGTGCTGAACAGGCCCCGACTGAAGGGCAGGGCATGAAGCGGGCTGTCAGCCTTCCCGGCCTCGCGTATGGCCGACATGTATTCGGAGTGGTCGGTCACGGCGACAAAGTCCAGCGGTCCACCTGCGAGCCTGATGTTGAACCCACCGGCATGACCGATCGCTTCCCCCCGGGCGAACCGATAGGCGTCATCGGGGGTGCGGCGGACGTTGAAGATATAGGCGTCGTTGGAGAGGTAAGTATGAACGTGAAGATCGCCGAAATAGGCGTTCCGGTCGAGGTTGTATCCGGGCAGTCGAGTCTGTGCTGTCGTCTTGACCGGGCTTGCCGGAGAGGGCTTGCCATCCGCGGGCCGTCCACCACTCCAGGCAGCGCCGGCCAGAAGGGCACCTGCAATCGCAGCCATGCCCCAATAACGGATCCCCGAAACGCTGATGACCATGACCGTCCTCCCAGAACAGTTCCTTTGTGTTGGCGTTACTAGACCGTGAGAGCCCATTGATGGAAAGCATTATCTGCAGACGCAAAAAAGCCCGGCAATCCTTCCGGACCACCGGGCGCAGTTGGGGGCAGACGCTCTAGAACTTGTAACCGACCCCGGCCGAGAGCACCCAGGGGTCCAGATTGACCTTCGAGGTCAGGGCCCCGCCGTTGATGCTGGCACGGGTGTTGAAATAGACCTTCTTGACATCGAGATTGACGCTCCACCTATCCCTGGTCGCGACATCGACACCGGCCTGGAGGGCGTAACCCACGCCGTCCTTCAGCTTTACCTTGAAGCCGTTATGGTCCTTGCCGCCGTAAAAGAGCATGTAGTTGAGCCCTGCCCCCACATAGGGACTGACTTTTGCTGCCGGCGCGAAATGGTATTGCAGGGCGACCACGGGCGGCAGGACCCAGGTATCATGCACCTTCACATCGGTCGCACCACCTACCGCCTTGATGTCGTGCTTTGAGGTTCCCAGGACCAGTTCGCCAGCAATGTGGTCCGTCAGGAAGTAGACCAGCCCCACTGTTGGAACGACGCTGGCGTTTACGTCAGCCTTCAGCCCGGTGGCCGCGCCACCGGCGGTCTGTATGGAATCGCCTGCATCCGGCGAGACATCGGTAATCCGCGTCTGCAGCATGAACAGGCCCGCATGCTTGCCCTGGAAATCCTCCGCTGAAGCCGCACCGGCAATGGCAACGGCACCGAAAAGTGCCAATCCGAATCGAAGTCTGGTCATGTCTTTTCCCCGTAATGCGGTCGACTGAGAGATCGCCGCCACGGCGCAGGTCTAGTCTCGACTCTGGATGCCGGCCTTGATCCACCTCAAACAGATGTTTGAATTGGCGGCTGGCCAGGAAAATCGGGGCTGGAACACCCTCCGGGTGAAGAGGACTTCGCCCAATCCGGAACATGTTCTAGATTTGGGCCATGCGCACAGATACCCCCCAGCAGATCCACCTGACGGACTACCGTCCCCCCGCATTTCTGATCGACGAGGTCAGGCTGGATTTTGACCTTGCGGCCAACACGACCAGGGTCCGTGCCCGTCTGTCGATCAGGCGCAATGGCGACCATGCGGATCCGCTGACCCTGAACGGCGAACGGCTGAAGGCGGTTTCTGTGTCAATGGATGGCCGGGTCCTGGGGGATGCCGAATATCTGATCGACACCCAGTTGCTGACAATTCCGGTCGTCCCGGATGTGTTTGTCCTCGAAACGGAAGTCGAGATAGATCCCGAAGCCAACAAGGCCCTGGATGGCCTGTATATGTCCGGCGGCCGCTTCTGCACGCAATGCGAATCCGAGGGCTTTCGCAAGATTACCTGGTATCCAGACAGGCCCGATGTGTTGAGCCGCTTTACCGTCCGGATTGAAGCCGACCAGAGTTTTCATCACCTCCTGTCTAACGGAAACCTGACGCAATCCGGCGTGCTTCCGGATGGGCGGCATTATGCCGTCTGGAACGACCCCTTCCCCAAGCCCTGTTACCTTTTCGCCCTTGTAGCAGGCGACCTGGACGTCCTCGCCGACACCCTGGTCACCATGTCCGGTCGGACTGTCGATCTGAAAATCTACGTGGACCCCGGCATGTCATCGCGGGCGGCCTATGCCATGGATTCCCTCAAGCGGTCGATGAAGTGGGATGAAGAGACCTTCGGTCGGGAATATGACCTCGACCTGTTCATGATTGTCGCGGTCCGGGATTTCAATTTCGGGGCCATGGAAAACAAGGGATTGAACATTTTCAATTCTTCCCTGCTTCTGGCCGAAGCGGCCACGGCCACGGACCTGGACTATGAACGCATCGAGAGCGTCGTTGCCCATGAATACTTCCACAACTGGACCGGTAACCGCATCACCTGCAGGGACTGGTTTCAGCTATGCCTCAAGGAAGGGCTCACGGTCTTCCGCGACCAGAGCTTCTCAGCTGACATGCGCGGCGAGGCTGTCCAGCGGATCAAGGACGTCAAGGCCCTGAGGGCGCGGCAGTTCTCGGAAGACCAGGGCCCGCTGGCGCATCCTGTCAGGCCATCGAGCTACCTGAAGATCGATAACTTCTATACGGCGACGATCTATGAGAAGGGTGCCGAGGTCATCCGGATGCTCAAGGCCCTGATCGGTGCAGAGAA